>JBGSME010001169.1:0-4708 GCA_041740335.1 Bryobacteraceae bacterium
GGGACGCCCGATACGGTGCTGACGATGACGGGAGGGCAAAAGTTCGTGGTGCTCGAAACAACCGAGGAGGTGATCGAGCGCGTGGTGGCATACCGGCGGCTGGTGCGATCGACCGAGCCGTGGAGCATTGCGCGGGAGATGGCGCGAAATGGGGAGGAACTAAACAACGATGGCCGGTAGCGCGAAAAAGAAACCCGGACGGCGGATCGATCTGGCGACGATCGGCGGCTTTGTGTTCGCGCTGGTGGGAATTGTGGGCGGGTTATTGCTGGAGGGAGGCGATCTCGGCGACATCACGCAGTATACGGCGGCGATCATCGTATTGGGAGGGACAGCGGGAGCGGTATTGATCAACACGCCGATGCGAGTGGTGCGGGGAGCGATGGGAGGGTTGGGGGATGTGTTGTTCGAGACGGCGGCGAACTCGGAGGCGATTGCCGAGAGTCTGATCGACTATGCGACGCGGGCGCGGAAAAACGGGTTGGTGGCGCTCGAGGCCGACGCGGAGCGGGCAGCGGATCCGTTTATGAAGAAGGCGTTGACGTTGACGGTGGACGGAACCGACATCCAGGAATTACGGAAGATGCTGGAAGTGGAGATCGATTTGGAGGAGCATCGGCGGGAGGCGGAGGCGAAAGTATTCGAGGTGGCAGGCGGATACGCGCCGACGATCGGGATTATCGGGGCAGTGATGGGGCTGATTCAGGTGATGAAGAATCTGTCGGATATCGACAAGGTGGGGCACGGGATCGCGGTGAGCTTCGTGGCGACGGTGTATGGAGTGGCGATCGCGAACATTTTTCTATTGCCGGCGGCGAACAAGATCCGGGCGCGGACGCAGGATATGGTGCGGACGCGGGAGATGATTCTGGCGGGGATAATCGCGATCGTGGAGGGGTTGAATCCGAAGCTGATCCGAAGCGCGCTCGACGCCTATATTGAGCCTGAGCCGGCCAAGGGCAAAAAGAAGAAGGCGGCCTGAGATGGCGCGGAGGAAGCGGCATGCCGAACATGGGTCGCATGAGCGGTGGCTGGTGTCGTATGCGGATTTCATTACGCTGTTATTCGCATTTTTCGTGGTGATGTTCGCCAGTTCGCAGACCGATCGCGGGAAGGCGGCGCAGATGGAGCAATCGATGAAGAAGGCGCTGCAGGACGATCATCTAGTGCAGAAGCTGACGAGCATTCTTGGGGGAGCGCAGGATGACGAGGGAAAAGGAAACGCGCAGATGAAGGGTCCGGGGGGGAGCCAGCACGGCGGGGAGGACAAACCCGGGAACGAGTTAAGGGCGGCGCAGAGTGAGTTGACCGGGATGCTGGATGAGGAGATCGCCGAGGGGAAGGTGGAGGTGGCGATGGATCCGCGCGGGCTGGTGATCAGCTTTCAGCAGGCGGCATTTTTTCCATCGGGCGGCGACGAGATTCCGGCCGAATCGCAGAGCGCGCTGGAGAAGGTAGCGTCTGTGATTGAGCGGGTTCCGAACGCGGTGCGATTCGAGGGGCATACCGATTCGGTGCCGTTGCGGGGGACGGGGCGATTCCGGAGCAACTGGGAGTTGTCGGCGGCGCGGGCGATCGCGATGATGGAGGCGATGGCGGAGTGCTGCGGATTGACGAGGGAGCGATTCTCGATAGGAGGCTACGCGGCGAATGCGCCGGTGGCGGGCAACGAAACCGAAGAGGGGCGTGGGCGGAACCGGCGGGTGGATATCGTGATATTGAACGAGGCGGGGCAACGGGAGGAGCCGTATTTGCCCGCATTACGGGACGGCGAGGGAGCGGCAGAGCAATAATTTGTGAAGCTTGCGATACTGCGCCGATAAGTCCTCCAGGTGATAACGCCTCCATGAATGAAGTAGCTCCCAGTACGAAGCGCGGCGCAGGGGAAGGCAGCAAATGAACCGGCTGGACGACCTTCCAATCCGGCACAAATTGATGGCGCTGCTGGTGGTGTCGAACCTGATCACCATGGCGGCGGCGTTGGTTGGGTTTCTGGTTATGGAGGTGCGGCAGCACGGCGAGGAAGCGCGAACGGGGCTGGTTGGGCTGGCGCGGATGATCGATACCAGTTCGGCGCTGGCGATGGGGGCTGACGATCCGGTGGCGGCGAGGACGAGTTTGGCGGCGCTGGCGCTGAAGCCGGAAGCGATTGCGGGCGCGCTGTATCGAGAAGACGGGAGGAAGATTGCCTCCTATGGCGGGCCGGTCCCGCTGACGGCGCCTGCGGCCGGCATGCGTCAGGAGGGGGAGCGGCTGATCCTGTCACAGCCCCGCATGGAATACCCGGGGACGGTGTATCTGGAGCGGGCAGTGCCGACGATTCCGAATCTGGCGGGGCGATATCTGGCGTTGGCGATGTTGGTGTGGATACCGGCGCTGGTGTTGGGGGCGGCACTTGCGTCGCGGCTACAGGCGGTGATTTCGGGGCCGGTGCTGGCGTTGGCGGCATCGGTGGATGAGGTTACGCAGCGCGGCGATTACGGGCTGAGCAAAGAGTTGCAGGCCACGCCGCCGCGGGCCGACGAAGTGGGAGTACTAATTGGAGCATTCGGGGATCTACTGGGACAGTTGGAGCAGCGGGACGAGGAAATTGCGCAGCATCGGGAGACGCTGACGAGCGAAGTGATGGCGCGGACGCAGGACCTTGTGAATTTGAATCGGGAACTGCAATCGGCGAAAGAGGCGGCCGAGGAAAACTCGCGATTGAAGAGCGAGTTTCTGGCGAACATTAGCCACGAGATTCGCACGCCGATGAACGGGATTCTGGGGATGACGGATCTGGTGTTGGATACACCATTGAGCGACGAGCAGCGGGAGTATGTGGGGACGGTAAAGGGGTCGGCGGACTCGTTGTTGACGATCATCAACGACATTCTGGATTTCTCGAAGATCGAGGCTGGCAAGCTGAGGCTCGACACAGTAAAGTTTTCGCTGCGGGTGACGGTTGCAGAGATGGTGCGTCCGCTGGCGCTGCGAGCACATCAGTTGGGGATTGAGCTACTGGTGGACATCGATCCATCGGTACCGGACCGCTTACTGGGCGATCCGGGGCGGTTGCGGCAGGCGCTGCTCAATCTGTTGGGGAATGCGTTGAAGTTCACCGCGCGCGGAGAGGTAGCGCTGAGCGTGGGTTATGTAGGAACGGAAGCGGACCGGGTGCGGCTGGGATTCCGGGTGACCGATACCGGAATCGGGATTCCAGAGGACAAGCAGAATCTTATCTTCGCGGCATTCACGCAGGCGGACGGATCGACGACGCGGCGATTCGGCGGCACCGGGCTGGGGCTGGCGATCTGCCGGCAGTTGGTGGAGATGATGGGGGGAGAGATCACGCTCGAGAGCGAGCCGGGGCGCGGCAGTTGCTTTTCCTTCACAGCGCTATTCGGTGTGGAGGCTGCGCCGGAAAGCGCGGAGGGCGGCCAGGACCTGACGGGGCTCGAAGCGCTGGTTGTGGATGACAACGCGACCAACCGGCGGATTCTGGAGAAGTACGTGGGACAGTTGGGAATGAGGCCGACGTTGACGGCGGGAGTGGATGAAGCACTACGGGCGATGGGGGAGGGATGGCGTCCGGCGGTGGTGATTACCGATTGGCTGATGCCGGAACGGGACGGTCTGGAGATGGTTACGGCGCTACGGGAGAATCCGGAGTGGCGAGACATTCCGGTGGTTGTGCTGAGTTCGGCATCGAAACCGTCCGATCCTGGTTCATTCCGGGAGTTGTCGATCTCACGATTCCTGAACAAGCCGGTGACGCCGGCCGAGTTGCAGCGGGCGTTGCGAGGGGCATTGCGGGAGGGAACAGAGAAGCCGGCGGCGTTAGCGCAAGTGTCTGGCGGCGGCGCCCGGGGGATGGATGTGATTGAGGGCGAGAGCCCGCTCGTGTTGGTGGTGGAGGACAATCCGGTGAATCAGCGCGTGGCGCAGCGATTGCTGGAAAAGCGGGGGTACAGGGTGATCACGGCTGGGGACGGGGCGCAGGCGCTGGAGAGGTGGCGGGAGGCGGGCCCGGATCTGATTCTGATGGATCTGCAGATGCCGGTGCTCGACGGGCTAGAGGCGACCGGAAGAATCCGGACGGAGGAGCAAATCCGGGGCGGCCACACGCCGATTGTGGCTTTGACGGCCAATGCGATGAAGGGTGACCGGGAGTTGTGTCTGACCGCGGGAATGGACGGGTACGTTTCGAAACCGATTGTTGTGGAGAAGCTGTTGGCAACGATCTCGGAGGTGTTGGGGCGGTGCGAAACGCAGAGGGGGGCGGCGGCATAGGGGCGAGTTAGCGGCAAGATTAAAACGTCGGTTTCCGAATGCGTGTACAATTCGGGCATGGAAGCCATTGGGCGGCGGTTCGGAATCGTAGCAGTTTTGGCCCTGTGGGGCAGCGGGTTGGAGGCGCAAACGTATCCGGGCCAGTATCCTCCAGGGCAATATCCTCCCGGCGGACAGTACCCCCCGGGCCAATATCCACAAGGCGGGCGGTATCCGCAAGGCGGGCAGTATCCGCAATCGGGCCCGGGTGGTTTGGGATTGCCTCCACTCAAGTGGCCCAAGCGCAAACAAAAAGAAGGCGAGACGAAGGTGCAGCTATCGCCGGTGGACGGCACGCTGCGGGAGTTGGCGGCGAAGCATCTGCTGCTGGGGTTGAAGAACGGCGATGTAGTACGATTCCGGTTGTTGGGTAAGACGGAGTTCACCGATAGATCCG
>JBGSME010001170.1:0-1919 GCA_041740335.1 Bryobacteraceae bacterium
CCGTGCACCGGTGGAGGAGATTTCACTTTCGTTGTGGAGCACGCGAAACCCGCAGTTGGCCAGTTCCTCGCGCATGAAACGGCTGTCGGCATCGCCATGTCGTTGGCCCGCCCATATGCCGCCGTCGTGATTGCCCAGCACGGCGTAGGCCGGCGCGATGGCGCACAGTGCGCGGAGCTGGCCTCGGAATCGGTCGCTCACCGTAGTCGAGCCGAAGCTGATGAAATCGCCGGTAGCGCACACCAGGTCCGGACGAAGGGACGCCGCGGTTTCGATGGCATACTCGATGAGCGAGTCCGGGACGAGGAAGGACGAATGAATATCCGAGATATGCAGTAGACGGACCCTCGGGAGATCCGGCCGCCACTCAGCCAGGCTCGGCAGGCGCGCATGTTCGATTCGCAGCGATTGCGCTTCCCACCGTCCGTACGCGGCGGTGAGAGCCAACGGTGATGCGGCGGCGCCCAGGAAGAAGCGGCGTGTCACTGCCAATATTCTTGCACGGACCAGCAATGGTTGGCCTCTGACGTGCTTCAGAAAAGGTGCCATGCCTATTGGAGAAATTTGCAGTCGTGAAGTCTACTACGCCAACCGGGACACCACGGTGCAGGAGGGCGCCGAACTGATGCGCAAGCATCATGTAGGAGATTTGGTGATCGCCGATCAGCGTGAAGGAAGGGCCGTACCCGCCGGGATTGTGACCGATCGTGACATTGTCATTTCGGTCACCGCCGTCAAGCTCGATCCCGCCGTGATCACCCTCGGCGACATCATGGGGCGCGAACTCATTACCGCGCGCGAGGATCAGGGCCTTGCCGAAGTGCTCGAAGTGATGAAGATGAAAGGCGTGCGCCGGGTCCCGGTGATCGACGGCGACGGATGCCTCACCGGGATCCTGTCGGTGGACGATGTCGCGGAACTTCTCGCGCGTGAGTTCAGTGACATCGCTTCGCTGATTTCGCGGCAGCGATGGAAGGAAGAGCGGACCAAGCGGTGAGTCAACTCGCCCAGCCGCTGCGGAATTCGGCCCGTGTGCTGGTCCGGACCAAGGGGCTGGGCGAGGAGCGAACGGCAAACCCGATGTGACAGAGTGATTTGCTTTTCTGGCCGTGCCAAGCCGGGCCGAAGAGCGATGGGGCGGATTCTTGGCTCTGGGTGCCGTGCGGCCGATTGATTTGGACAAGCTCCGATCCACTCTTGATCGCGCCAGTCTTCGCATTGGCCGAGGCAACGATACGATACCGATTCCGAAGCCTGAGGATTTCCTGAGCCGCAAAGATAGGCGATTCTCCATGGACAGTTTGAATGGAACGGCCAGACGCTGGACGTCGCGCTGGAGTTCTGGGGCGATGGTCCAGCCGATCTGATCAGGCAGAAAACGTATCGAAGCGAACTCGTAGTAAGCCCTTGGCGGCTTTTGCGCAAAGCTGGATGCGTTTTCTAGAGAACTCTCAGAGACCGCTTCCGACACCATTGAGCCGACTTCTCTAATGTTCGGTTCAGAGGCCAGGAACCACTTTCTTACTTTCGAGCGCAGAGTGAATACTCCGTTTTCGCAAAACAAGTTTTTTTCTGCTGCACAGACAGATACCGAAAGCCACCAAACTCTTCTCAAGAAGCTGGCGAAGATCTTTTCTCATGAGAGCGGTCTCGCTCGAACCGCCGGCCGAAAAAAACAGCGCAAGACTAGTTGACCCCGCACGAGACCTGCCTGGAGCCTTGGCGGAGGAGCGGTGGCGCCCGAGTGCCCCGCTCACCAAGCCAAGCACTGGCGCTACACACCCAAATGCGCGATGACCGCGTCGGCGAACTCCATCGTCGTCGCCGACCCGCCAACGTCCCCGGTCAACGTCGTCGCATCGGCATAGGTGGCCTCAATGGCGCGCTGCAGCCGATCGGCCGCGGTCACCTCCTGCATG
>JBGSME010001171.1:0-2076 GCA_041740335.1 Bryobacteraceae bacterium
GGAAACGGAGGCGGCCAAGGAGTGCGGAATCCACGTTTCGCCCGAGGGTGAAATGCGCCGCGCCCTGGACGTGCTGCTCGAAGATATACTGGTGGGTTGATCGATCTGCACATTCACACGACGGAGTCCGATGGAACTTGGACGCCCGGTCAGGTGGTCGACGAGGCGAAACGGCAAGGCTTGGATGCGATCGCCATCACCGACCACGACAATTTCGAAGGTTACGATCAGGCGAAACCGCTGGCATCCGCCGCTGCCGTTACCCTGATCTGCGGCATTGAGGTGAGCACGAAGCTGATGCTGCCGGGACGGCCAAAGCCGAAATCCGTGCATCTGCTCGGCTACTTCTTCAAGGGCCCGTCTGACGATTTCCGCCAGTGGATCGTCGAGCAGCAGCAGGCGCGCCATGAGCGTAACATCGAACTCGTTGCGAAGCTTCAATCCTTCGACGTGGACATCACGCTCGGAGAGGTTCGGGCCATGGGGCGATCGATGGCGGGCCGTCCGCACTTCGCGCGCATTTTAGTCGACAAGGGTTACGTCTCTTCGATCCAGGAAGCCTTCGATGTGTACCTGGACGAAAAAGGCAAAGCGTATGTCGAGAAGCATGACCCCACGCTCGCCGAAGGCATCCGGCGCGTTCGGGACGGCGGCGGAGTAACTTCCTTGGCGCATCCCTGCCGGCTCGGCCGCTTCGGGCAACAGGAAGAGGATCTGATCCGGCAGATGGCGAAGATGGGCGTTCAGGCGATCGAAGCGTATCACTCCGATCATAATGACCGCCAGCAGGAGCGCTATCAAATGCTCGGCCGCCAATACGACCTGGGCATCACGGGCGGTTCCGATTTCCACGGCGACAACAAGCCGGGAATCGCGATGGGCACCGGCAAGGACAACAACGTGGCGGTTCCGCGCAAAGTGATTGACCGCCTGCGGCTGCTCGGCCGAGCCTGATAGTCCCCAACGAAAAGTTGGGCGTGCGCGACGAACACCTCCGAATGCGTCGCCGGCGCACGCCCGGCAGACTGGTACAACTGGAAACACCCTCCTCCGTGAAGTAGTTCCCAACCAGCCTATCAGTCACGGTTAGTTGACTTGGGCATTAGTGTCAATTAGAAGCAAAACGTTTCATCGCCGTGGTGCGATTCTTTCATAAACTTGAAAAGCAGCCCACGAATACGGTTTGCCATCGGCGCCTTCGGCCTGCTCGCGAAAACGCAGCTTGGCGTTCCGTAACGCCTCGGCCGGAGGCTGCCCGGCGGCCAACTGTTCGTAGAGCTGTGTCATCAATTGCGACGTTGGTTTGTCCGGCACATCCCAAAGTCCGGCGATCACATGGCTTGCTCCGGCGCGAAGAAACGCCCACGAAAGCCCAACCAGCCCTTCGCCGGAGTAGGCGCGGTCACCGGCGGAACGGCACGCCGATAACGTCACCAGATCGGCCGACAAACGGCTCCGCGCGATGTCGCGCGCGTAGAGCCGGGCGCGTCCCTCGTGAGGGGAGAGCATCACGAAGGAATCGAGCGGTGACTCGCGATTCGCTTTTGCGTGCGCCGCGAAATGGATATGCGTGAAGCGGGCCGGGCCGGCGGATTCAAACGCGTACGGCGTCGCTTCCGTGTCCTGTTTCACCAATGCGGTTTTGAATTGTCGTTGCACCGCGGCCATTTCGTCCGGCGCTGCGCGAAGGCGCGGAAACTCCGCGCCGCCGGCTACCGGGTCGCCGATCAAAAGCAGCGAACGGGCGTTCGAACGAATGCGGGCTGCGTTCACCATCAGGGTGAGTGACGGCGCGATCGAAATCGTGACGTCGTCGATCCATAGGCGGCGCGTCCCAGGCACGGGCAGCGTCTCGAAATTCAGCCCGTGGAGAGGCGCGTCGGGAACAATCACCACGCGTGTGCCCCGCGGGATGCGATCGCCAAGCGGGGCGAGCAAGGCTTGATACAAGGCGGCGCCGGCGGGCTCGCCTCCCGAGATCGGGTCGCCATGGTCGCGCTCGAGGAAGGTCCGCCATGAGCGGACCAGGCGCGCGAGTCCGTCCAAGCGGATGGGCAGTTCGATCCGCTGATGGCC
>JBGSME010001172.1:0-3431 GCA_041740335.1 Bryobacteraceae bacterium
CTATCGCGGACTTTGTCACGGGGCTCCCGGCTGACCCGTTTCCCGGCCAATCGGCCCGTCAGCTACCATGTCTATCGACATCTACATGGGTGGAATCCTCCTCCACTGGTGTTCCCCGCGCGGTAGGGGCGCACTGAGATATGCAGGCTAGCCATGACCATAGCGATAATCTGGGTAAGAGTCCCATGACCCAAGCAACGCTCAAGGCACTTCTTGTGGACGACGAGCCAGTGGCGCGGCAGATTCTGCGCGATGAATTGGGTGACATGGGTGGCGTGGAGGTGATCGGCGAGGCCGGCAACGGCGAAGATGCGCTTCGGCTGATTCAGGAACTGAGGCCAAATCTGGTGCTGCTGGACCTACAGATGCCAGGCAAAGGCGGATTCGAAGTGATTCGCGAATTGCCGGCGGGCACACTGGCATCGATCGTCATTGTCACGGCGTTTGACCGGCATGCTATTGAAGCCTTCGATGCAGGCGCGGTGGATTATTTGTTAAAGCCGGTGGGCGCCGAGCGTCTAGCGAAATGCATTGAGCGCATCCGGCTGGCGCGGCAGCACGCGCAAGCGGTGGAGGAACAACTATCGCGGTTGCGGGCAATGGCGAATCAGGCGAGCGGAGGGCATCCCCGAAAGGTTGTGGCGAAGTCGGGCGAGGAATTTCATTTGCTCGACACGAGTCAGGTAATGGCCTTTCAGGCCGAGCGCGAACTGGTTTGGATCGTGACGCGGAAGCAGCGTTACATGGCCACGGAAACGCTCAAACAGATCCAGGAAAAACTGGCGGGACTCAACTTCGCGCGGATTCACCGCAACGCCTTGGTCAACCTCGACCACGTAGCCAAAATGGCTCCTCTGAGCAGCCAAAGATGGTTGCTGACACTCAACAACGCGCAGGAGTTCATCGTGAGCAAACGCCAAGCCCGCAGCGTGCAGAGGCTGCTGAGCTGGTGATTGCGCCGATTCGGAGCGCGCCACAACCTCTGAACGGATCTACGCCGGGACCGGGGCCGGGGCGGCCGGCGGCAGTTCCACGTGGCCTTTGCGTATGCGGACCCACGTGGCGAAAATCCCGGGATTTTCGAGCCATGTGAGCATCCAAAGAATCCGTTCCGCGGAGAATTCGCCGGGGTGGCGGCGGGAGGCGAGGCGCGCATGATCCTTCGCCTCGATTACCAAGCGGCGCGCCAGGCGAGCCGTGGCTTGGTCACCGGCGGCGGTGGCATCCAGGTAAATACCGCCGAGGGCGGCCAAGGTTCGCTCCAGATGCTCGAAATCGTGCTGGCGGACCCCCTCTACAAGAGGATGGAGCGCAGCGCCGGAATCGCGGAGGAGATTGCGGAGATAGGAGTCCGAAATGGGCGCCAGTTCGGCGCGGAAGCGATCGCGCATGGCGATATCGACGAAGCTAACCCCGTCGAGGAGCGCGTGGAGGCGGCTGCGTTTGGACGTTGTTTTTCTTTTGTTCCCCACGGCGGTACTCGGTAACGGCGCGGTTGTGATCGGCGAGGGTGGTTGAGAAATTGTGCCCGCCGGAGCCATCGGGGCGGGCCACAAAGAAGAGATAGTCGCTATCGGCGGGCTTTACGGCGGCGCGAAGCGATGCTTCACCGGGGTTGGCGATGGGCCCTGGGGGAAGACCGGGATGTTGATAAGTGTTGTATGGGTGCGTGCTGTCGAGATCGGAACGGTAGATCTTGCCGCGATAGCGGTTCTCGAGCAGGGCGGCGTAGATGGTGGTGGGGTCGCACTCGAGTTTGATGCCCCGGGCGAGGCGGTTGCGGTACACCGCCGAGACGATCGGGCGCTCGCTGGGAACGCCGGTTTCCTTCTCGACGAGCGAGGCGAGGGTTACGGCTTCATGGACGGGGGCGTTCGAATTCACGCGCTTCCACGCCTTGCGGAACTCGGTAGTCATGCGGCGGCAGATCTGAGCCGCGGTGGTTCCGCGCGTTACGTGATAGGTGGAGGGAAAGAGATAGCCTTCGAGCGAGGAGGCCTGCGGCGCGAGGTCGCGGACGAGCGAGGGGTCCGACGCGGCGGCGCGGAATTGCTCGGGAGTGAAGAATCCGAGCCGCCCGGCGATTTGCGCAATGTCGAAAAGATTGCTGCCTTCCGGAACGGTGAACTCGTAGAAGTGAACGTCGCCGCGCACGAGGCGGGAATAGATTTCGAGCGGTGAAGCCGGTCCGGCGAACTGATACTCGCCGGCCTGGAGTTTCGCTGTGGGGCGAAGGGCGCGCAGCAGGAGAAAGGTGGCCGGATCCCGGAGCACGCCTTTGCCGGCGAGAATGGCGGCCATCGCCCGGGTGGACGTACCCGCCGGGATGTCCACCAGAATGGGACCGGAGAAGGCCGCGTAGGGGCGAGTCAGTGTCCAGGCGGCGTAAGCGCCGGCGGCGAGTATGGCAAGTAAGAGGAACGCGGCAATCCGTTTCATATCCGGCCGAGATAACTTTCGAGTAAGATAACAGCCGCCAGCCTGTCAACAGCGGCGGCGCGTTTTTGGATGCTGATTCCGGACTGGCGCAGAACGCGGTTGGCCTCGACCGACGTGAGGCGTTCGTCGAGGTAATCCACCGGAATCCCGGTATGCTGCGCGAGGCGGTCGCCGAATTCGCGCACATAGGCGGCTTGGCGGCTCTCACGGCCGCTCATGTGCAGCGGAAAGCCCAGCAGGAAGCGTTGGATGGAGTATTGCGCCGCGATGCCGGTCAGGCCGGCCATATCCTCGCGAATGGTGGTTCGTTGAAACGTGGGAAGGCCCTGGGCAGTGATGCCGAGTGCGTCGCTAACGGCGAGCCCGATGCGCCGTTTGCCGACGTCGAGGGCGAGAACACGCGGAATATTGGAGTCCGGATTCACTGCGGTTTCAATTGGCGGGCGAAGCCACCGGTCCGCCCAAGCCCTGCTTTGCTGGGTCCATTATAGCGGCCCGCGGAGGGGTGAAGGCCCAGCATGATACGCTACCAGTAGCGATTGCGATCGGAGCAGCACGTCCCCTGTGATTCCATCTTCTTTGGCCGAACGAGAACGGAGAGACCGTAGCCTCGCGTCGAATGTGATCGGCGCGGGGGTTGCGATTGCTCTGATCTATTTCGGACGGGGGTTTCTGGTGACGCTGATCACCGCCGTCACGATCGGTTTTCTGCTCGAACCCTTCGTCGATCTGTTCACGCGGCTGCGGCTGCCGCGGACGGTGGCGAGTTTCCTGGTATGCACGCTGGCTCTGCTGCTGCTTTACGGGTCAGGATTGGGATTGTACACGCAGATCGCCGGGCTGATGGAAGACATGCCGCGTTATGGAGCGCGGATCAACGAGATCGCGTCGCAGGTAACAACACGGCTTGAGTCGGCCGAGCGCAGTGCCTTAGCGCTGCTTGCGCCGAAGAGGCTGGCGCAGCAGACGGCCGTCGAAAAGCCCGAGGATCC
>JBGSME010001173.1:0-1801 GCA_041740335.1 Bryobacteraceae bacterium
ATGAGTAGCCGCCGGGCAGCCGTACGAAGCGGTTGGTGGCAGCGGGCCGGCAAACCGAGCCGGTGAGCCGCGCGGGCGGCGCGGGAAATGCGATGCATTATTCGAGTTCTCCCAATGTGCTGGAGTGTGTGCAAGTTAAAAGGTTTGCAATCCGGTGGTGGAGGAGGTTAGGCCTTCCAGCCAGACTAGCACCTTCATACGATATCAACTTAAGCGCATCCAATCAAATGACCTTTTGCCCAGGACGGAGCCAAACCGGCAAGGATAGGTGCAGTACTCCCGGGCAGGTACCACAGATGGGTTCGGATTGGCTTCGATATTTTGCAAGCTGCTGATATCTTTGCGCTTGTTGGGTTCGACTGGTCAATTTCGTTTCTCCGCCTTTCCTTTGAACCCCGTGGGGGGCGAAGCCGCCAGGAAACAGCAGCGCCGCGACTCAGTAAAAGTATGTCGCGGGGGAGCGGAGCGGCGGCAAACCGAAGGGGTACATCGATGGGGTGCGGGAAGTTTTTTTGATTTGGAATGAGAGGATTGACGGGAATTTAGGGTATTCGGCAATCGCTTGTGACTGTCTCCGGGTGGGAGGCTCACACCGCATTTGGATGTAGAAGCGAATCAGGAACCCTTGGGTGATCGGGCAGGTTGCGAAGTCTTTACCCGGCTGGAACCACAGCATGGCACGATTGTGTGTGGTGTGATCCGGAGTGGCGAGGGCGATCAGGACGTTCGAATCGAGCAGATAGAGCATCTACTCGTCTTCGAGCGCCTTCACGTCTTCCGACGTCACCATCCGCTTGCAGCGGAACGAGGGAACAGTTCAGGTTCACCGGCTGGCGCTGGCGGCGGTTGTGTCTAGCGGATGGGGGTGTTGATGTGCAATGGTGCAATTGCATCATGCCATAAAAATTTCTCGCATCCTGGCGGCGGCGACTTTCTCATCACCCGGATCGTTCATGAAAACGGTGAACTCGAGCCCGGCCTTGGAGTGGCGCAGGACTACGACCCGTGGCTCGCCGTCGCGGAGCCTCGTTTCGACGTCGCGGACGGAAAGCTTGCGAGCGGTCTCGTCCCAACGGACCCAGACGCGGTGCACGCGCCGGGTTCGATCGAAGGGGAGCTTTTCGGCGGTGAGGCCGAGTTTCCGGAATTGCGTGATCAGATATTGGGCCTGGCTGGCGGACTCGCGATCGATGGCGTCGAAATCGAGCTTGGCGTAGCGTTCGACGGCGACGAGCAAGCCGATCATTTCCTCGCGGTTCACCTTCATCGGACGGCCCTGGGAATCGGAATGGGGGCTGGAGTTGAGCCAGGCGGCCTTGATCAGATCGGGACGTCCGGCGAGGATGCCGGAACTTTGGGGTCCGCGAATGTGCTTGCCGCCGCTGAGTGCGATGAGGTCGACGCCGGTGGCGGCGAGTTTGGGGATATTGGGCCAGCCGGGGAGAGTGTTGGCGGCGTCGACGAGGATGGGCACGCCGGCCTTGCGGGTAATGGGCAAGCACTGTTCGACGGAGGGGGCGGGTTCCTGCTCCCAGTCGTGACTGGTGCCGCCGAGGTAGTACATCATGGCGACATTGGGCGTGAGCGCGGCGGCGAGCTGGTCGAGCGACTCGACCTCGACGATCCGGACGCCGGCGCTGCGGACGGCATGGTCATAGCCGTTGCGATGTTTCTTGAAGATGACGACCTCGGTTTTCATCCCGGTGAGATCGGGCAGGCGGCGGACCTTGGCGTTGTCGCCGCCAGTGAGGCAGGCATAGGTACCGAGCGCGATGGCGCCGGCGGCGCCGGAGGTTGGCAG
>JBGSME010001174.1:0-3582 GCA_041740335.1 Bryobacteraceae bacterium
CCTCCGGCCGGCTGGTTGCGGGATTGAAACGCTTGCCGCCGGCGACCCAGAACAGGGGATCCGGCTTGCCGGTGGGCTGGTGAGACATGATCGTCTCCCGCAGTTGGACGGCGTTGCGCACGTGGCAGTAGATTCCGCCCACGAAGGGGCTCGCGTTCACCTCGGCGAACCACGCGCGGACGTAGTCTTTCATTGAGTCCGGAATCCGTTCCATCCGCTCGACGTCAAGGAAGATTACCGAACCTTCCGGGAAGCCCTCGGACGTGGTTTTGTCCACCGCGTCGCGGCCATGCGTGCCGCCGAGCGCCGCGCTTACGGGCCGCGATGAACAAGGCCCTTCGATCTGGCGGCCGACATAGATGATCAGAAGCCCCCAGCCCATCGCCGCGAGGCGCGCGCGTGTCCCCATATAGGACGCGTTGCCGTGGCACGGAGCCTTGAGATAGTAGCCGGCGTATCCATACGGCGACTCGTTTTTCCAGGCCGACATTACGGTATCGCCCTGGTAGATGGCAGTATCGAAGCCCAAGAAGCAGCTCATCGTGTTCCTCCTGATATGCTGTGAGACGTGACGGCGATTTCGCGCGCAGCGGCGCTCATGCTAATTCTCGCCGCCGGAAGCAGCGCCGGCGAGTTTAGCCACAAGAAACATAGGGAATTGAAGTTAGCCTGCGTAACCTGCCACCCGACGGCGGCCAAGTCTGAACGGGCTGGATTTCCGCCGATGGCGGTGTGCGTAAGTTGCCACGATCCGGTGCCCGGCGGAATCGAAAAGATCCCATCGAAGCGCGTTTACCGGGTGGCCGATTTCGTCATTTTTTCCCACCGCCGCCACACGGCCAAGGATGCGGGCGGGATCGAGTGCGCCCGCTGTCACGGCCCGGTGTACGAACGACAGACCTTGACCGCTGAAGTGGAACATACCATGAAAGCGTGCATCGCGTGCCACCGCGAAACAAAGGCGAGCATCGTGTGTACCGCCTGCCACGAACTGGGGCAGTAGAACGGCGCTTTGGTTTTGTGGTGTAATTGCCACTATGAAAAGGTTCGTATTGAGTGCCGCGTTCGCGGGATTGCTCACCATCGGCTGGATGGCTGTTACGTCGCCGAACGTTCAAGGCGCGCCCCAGGGCGCGATGGGCACCACCGGTTCCGGCAAGCTTCGATTCAAGCTTCTGTACACTTCCTCGCACCTGCCGGCCGAAGCGCAGGCGGTGCTCGAGAAGGCCCATGGCGGTTTCGCGATCGACCGCCGCCCGGGGAAAGGCGAGATTTACTTTGCGCTCCCAGGCGCGGGCATTATCCAGATCAGCGCCGATATGACGAAGACGTGGATGCTGCCCACTGACCCGGGCATGAAGGCGGCGAACATGCACAACGCCAGCATCTGGTATGGCAAGGACGGCACGCCGTTTCTGAGCTTCCCCGGCAACGGGTCGGCCAGCGTGTACATCACGTCGATCGACGGAAAACTGCTTCATACGTTGAAGACGCCGGAGCCGGGCCGGGACCTGGGTTTCCCGCTCGCCAACGATTACTTCGCGGGCGCGGGTAACTTCATCCCCACCGATACCGACGAGATGGACGGTATACTCTACGTCTCCACCGGTTACTCGCAACTCGACGTGATCCTCACAGCGCGAATACTCAGCACGAGCCCGTTTCGCGCGGAATGGTATGACCTTGCCTGGGGCGGAAAAGGTTCTGGTCCGGGACAGTTCGGCACCGGGCACGGTGTAACCGCGGTTCCTTCGGCGCGGCGCATTGATGTCTCCGATCGGCCAAACGCGGAGATCGATCGCTTCACGCGGCACGGACAATACCTGTCCACGCTCAAGATGCCGCTCGGCTCGCTGCCTTGCGACATCGACTACCTCGGCAACTACGCGGTGGTGGGGGCGCTCGACGGTCCCGATCGGAGTAAGGGCGCGCCGGTGTACATCCTCGAGAACGATCGCCTGGTATCCACGCTCATGATCAAAGAGGCTTTCGGATTGGAGAAGTTCAAGCATATTCACAACGCCGTACTGCATGAGCGCGATGGCAAACTCTACGTGATTGCACAGGCCTGGAATCCGGGCGACTTTGCGATTCTGGAGCAAGTGAACTAACGGAGCCGGTTTCAGCATTGCACAGGGGTGCAAGGAAATCGGGGGTCCTGGGGGCTGGGGTGGCTTGGAAGTAGTTGATGGGTGGGGCGAAAATTTATTTGGTTTGTCTGTGATCGTGCGGTGGGAGGGGGCCAACTTCGGCCCCCCGTTGAGTTTCGCGAGATCGGGTGATGGCTGTCGGGGGCTAATACGGGGCTGCGCCTACAACTTCTCGAGCCGCGTCTCCGCGTCGCCGAACCGTTCCGCCTTAACGCCCATACGGTCGATAATCGAGAGAAACAAGCTCGACAATTTCCGGTTCTCATCACCGGCGCCGCGGTAATCGAGGACCCGTCCGGTTTCGAGCGTACCGCCCAAGCCACCGGCTGTCACCAGCGGAAGCCGCGAATTGTCGTGCTTCCGGCCGATCCAGAGGTTCGACAGAAACAGCAGGCACGAGTTGTCGAGCACGGTTCCGTTGCCTTCCGGCATGGCGTCCAGCTTGGAAGCCAGATACGCGAGCTGGCTCAAATGGAACCGCGAGATTCTCTCATAGCCGTCGGACGTGTTGTTGTGCGACGCGGCGTGATGGCCGTCGCGCATCTGCAGAAAGGGATAGATCTGGGCGGAAAGGTCGTTGGCGAGAATGAGGCTGGCCACGCGGGTACGATCGGTCTGGAAGCCCATTGCGATGATGTCGCACATCAGCCTGGCATGCTCTCGCAGATCCTCGGGCAACCCGTTGGCGGGACGCTCCATCGTCCACGCGGGACGATTCGCGCCTTTCGCCGACTCATCGGCTTTGTGCTTATCCATCCTCATCCGCTCCACACGCTTCTCCACCTCGCGCACGGAAGTGAGGTACTCGTCGATCTTCGCCTTGTCGGTAGCGCTCACCTGCCCGCTCAACTTCTGAGCCCGGTCCCGCACGCGATCGAGGATGCTTGCGTTCCGCAGGAGGCCGCGATTCTCGAACAGGTTGTCGAACGCGAGCGAGGGATACACTTCGGTGGGCACCGGCGAATCGGTACTCTGCCAGGAGATGTGCGAGCTGTAGGCCATCGAGAAATTCGTTTCGTGATAGCCGGTCAACGGCTGCTCGCACGCCAGCACCATGCTCGGCTGCGCGGTGTCCTGCCCGATCTCGTTGGCGAGCAGTTGATCCACCGTGACGCCCGACCGAAGGATGGGCCCCCGCTGGATGGTTGCGCCGGAAAGCAGGCTGCCGGTCTGCGCGGGGTGAATGCCTTGCCCGGTGAGCGATTTCACGAACAGGCCGTCAATCACGTTTATCTTTTTCTTCAGCGGGGCGAGCGGCTCCAGCGTTTTGCTGAACTCCATTGCTTCGCCTGACCCCTTGGCCCACCAGTGATCCTCATTGATGCCGTTGCCCATGAACAGCACGGCGAATCGCTTAGGCGGCGTCGCAGCGGCCTGCAGCGATTCCAGCCACGGAAGCGCCACGGTGGCGCCGGCTCCGCGCAGCACGGCG
>JBGSME010001175.1:0-11674 GCA_041740335.1 Bryobacteraceae bacterium
CTCGAAGAGCCCGTCCACCAAAGCCCGGATGTAGAATCCCGTTCCGCCGACGACGATCGGCAGGCGCCCGCGCGCAGTTACTCCCGCGATCGCTTCCCGGCCGGCGCGCGCGTAGCCGCCCGCCGTCGACTCCTCATCCGGCGCTGCGATGTCCAACAGATGATGTGGAATTCCTTGGCGCTGGGCTTCGGGGAGTTTGGCCGTGCCGATATTGAAGTAACGATAAATCTGTACGGAATCGGCATTCACGATTTCCCCATTAAACGCATGCGCTAACCCGAGCGCAAGGCTACTTTTGCCGGAGGCTGTTGGACCGGCGACGATTACTAACGGAGATGGAATAAGGTTCATCGTAAATACTTCAGAATACTCTTGACTCGCCCTCTTCGTTCCAGCTTATAATGCTTCCGATACAGGACGCCGTCGAGCACGGCAAAAGGGGTCTTCTATGTTCAGAAACCGAGCCAAGTGGGCTGTTTGTGGACTTGCCGTGGCTTCCGCCTGGGGCCAAATCGGAACCTCCACTATTACTGGCAGAGTCGACGACTCTTCCGGTGCGGTTGTTCCGGCGGTGACGGTAACCGTCGTACAAACCTCCACGAACTTCACGCAAACTGCTGTGACTAACAATGAAGGTATTTATAGAGTACCATCACTCCAGCCAGGCACTTATCGTGTAAGTTTCGAGGCGCAGGGATTCAAGAAGAGCGTGCGTGAGAATGTCGAACTGCGGACCGGCGACACGTTGGCCGTGGACGGGGTTTTGCAGGTGGGAAATGTTTCGGAGTCTGTGGAAGTGGCGGCGGCGACGCAACTGCTCGAAACGGAAACGTCCGCCACCGGCACGGTGATGAGCGGGGACGTCTTGTACGATATGCCGCTCTACCAGCGTTATATCAACTCCACCATGAACCTGGTGCCTGGTATGACCAGCGGCGGCTACGCTTACGGCGGCTCGCTCGGTTCCTACCACCTGGCCGGACAGCGTAGCGGCGCGATCGGCATCTTCGAGGACGGCGTGAACGGGAACGATCAACAAGGCGGTACGGAAACGATTAAACCCCTTCAGAATTCCGTGGCCGAAGTGAAAGTACTCACCACGGTGCCCCCCGCCGAATACGGCCATTCCGCCGGTGGCGTGATCAGTGTGGTGAAGAAGACCGGCACCAATGAACTTCACGGCATGGGGTCCTGGTATGGGCGCACTCGCCGGATGCAACACAGGCTCTTCTTTGACCGGTTCACCACGGCGCAACAGAACCTGGGGACATTCTTCATGATGCCAGACGCCAACATCTCCGGGCCGATCTCGATTCCAAAACTCTACAACGGGAAGAACAAGACGTTCTTCTTCTTCGGCTATCAACGGCTTCATGAAAAGAAGTTCGCACAGGTGGACGCCACCACGCCCACGGCCTCAATGAAAGCCGGAGACTTCAACTTTCCCGGAGTCGCCGCCAACCAGATTTTCGATCCCGCCTCCACCCGGCAAGTGAATGGCTCCTGGCTTCGCGATCCATTTCCGGGGAACCAGGTGCCGCAAACCCGATTCGATCCGGTGGCGCGCAACGTACTTGGCTTCAATCCGTGGGTGGATCCCAATCGAGCGGGCACATACAACTCTCAGGGCCCTTCGGGAAATCTTCTCGCCAATGAGTTTGCCCGTACGTTCTTCGACGACTACAACGTACGTTTGGATCACCAGTTTAGCCAGAACTTCAAGATATACGGTTCATGGACCGAGAACCGCCAGACGGGTTTTGGCCGTCCGATCAACATCCGCGCGGACCGTCCTGAGTTCGATCACAGCCAAGGCAACTACTCGCCCTTCTACCAGCGCAACCTGTCGGCGGGGGAAACCTGGATCGTCTCCAACTCGATTGTCAACGACGCTCGCGTAGGTTACTACCGGCGGTTCAACAAGACAGATGTTCCTTCGTTCGATCAGAACTGGGCGCAACAACTCGGCATTCCGAACGTAAACGCGGCGCTCATGCCCGCGTTCGGATCCGGCGACCGTTATGCAGCCGGGTCCATTTACGGGCTTATCGGCGCAACTCCGAGCCGTCAGGTAAATGAAACGCTTTCCTTTCGCGACGACCTATCGTATATCCGCGGCAAGCACGCGTTCAAGGCCGGCTACGAACTGCTCCGTTTTCGCCTGAACAACGCGGTGCTCGCCAATCCGGTTCAGTTTTCATTCAACAATGTCACAGCCGGACTTCAGGCCAATGGGCAGCCCGTGCCCAATACCGGCAACACCTTCGCTGGCTTTCTAACCGGCTACGTGGAGCAGGCTGTGTTCCGCAGCGAACTGACGAGTTGGCTGCCGCGTTCTTCCATCCATAGCTTCTACTTCCAGGACGACTGGAAGATCAGTTCCACACTCACGGCGAATCTGGGCGTCCGTTACTCCAACGAAAGTCCGTTCAATACCAAGTACGGGCTGATGAGCCAGTTCGACCCGAACGGGATCGACTCGCTCACGGGGCGCACCGGCGCGATCACTCATCCCACGTCCGGGCTGAACCGGCGGGACAACAACAACTTCAATCCTCGCATCGGCCTTGCCTGGCACCCGATGTCGAAGATTGTGTTCCGCGGCGGCTTGGGTATGTACACCGTGGATGTGAAGTTTCCGGCAACCCGTGAACAGTACGACGAGTACAATTCCATCTCCAATCAGCAACCCGCGCCTGGCAATCCCACGCCAATCTACCAGATCAGCCGCGGCACCAGTCCGCAGGCATTCAACGTTGTCAACGGCGTGGCTCCCTTTGTCGGAACCAACTTCGGCGGCCGCGGGGTCTCCTTCTGGGATCCGAATCTTCGCAATCCGTATACGCTCAACTGGAACGGGGGCCTGCAGTATGAATTCTCCCCTAACTACCTGATCGACGTAAGTTATCAGGGCTCGGCTGGCGTTGGCCTGCTTGAACGCTGGGAGCTCAATACCTTTCCGGTCGACTTCGGCGCGAACGATCCTGCTCTCCGCAATCAGGTCTTTGCGGCATCGCAGAACTACCGGCCGTTTAACCAGTTCGGCAATATCCCGATGCGCTCCAATTTTGGCCACTCCAGCTTTCACTCGGGAACCGTGAAACTGGAAAAGCGGATGTCGAAGGGGCTATACTTCGACACCTTCTACACCTTTTCGAAGACGATCGACAGCCAGGATAACGACAACTCGGGGACCGGTGTTGCGCCGCTGCAGAACCGCGGCCTCGAGAAAGGGCGCGCCGGCTACGATCGCAATCATCGATTCATTGGGGTGATCAACTGGGAACTCCCGATCGGCCAGAATCATAAGTTTTTCTCCGGTATGGGCAGCTTGGCCAATGCGCTATTAGGGGGATGGGAGCTCTCGTGGATTCAGACTCTCGAATCCGGCAACCCGCTCACTTTCAGCTTCGCCAACAGCCCCAACAACTACTACCCGACGTTTGCCGGATCCCGCCGGCCGGATCTGGTTACGACGCCCGTGTATGACTTCGGACAGTGGAACAATGGAGGCGGAGACCGCTTCACTTCGCAGAACCGTCCCGCGGTGGTCGACATCAACGCATTTGCCTATCCGGCGGCGTTCACGGTTGGCAACGCCGGCCGCAATACCATCACCGGTCCGCGGCTGGTTTGGGCGCAGGTGTCGGCGCAGAAGAATTTCAAGGTGCGGGAGCGTGTGAACGCGCAACTCCGCTGGGACTTCCAGAACGCGCTCAAGACCTATAACTTCACCGGTCCCACCACCACTGTGGATTTCCGTAACCCGCGGACGTTCGGCAAACTCACCGACGACCCACGGACGGCATCGCTCGGTGGGCAGCCGCTGATGAACCTTACGTTGATGATCCAGTTCTAGCGGCCTTTGACGGTCCCGCGGGCGATCGCAAACGCAGTCTGCGGGACTATTTCCGGCAGGCTGGCGGCGGGGCATTAGTAGTTGCGCGCCGGCCGCTGGTAAGGATCCTTCAAATACTTAGCCGCCAGCTCCTGCGCGCCCTGCGTATTGTCCTTTGTCCGGATCGCCTGATTGTACTCATTGGTGGCGCGTTCGCGCTGGTCAGTGATGTCAAAGATATTGCCAAGCTTGATGTGGGCGAAAACTTCCGTCCACTTCGGCTCCAGGTTTCCATTCAGCACTTCACGGAACTCGTTCGCCGCCGACTGGTAGTTGCCCTGGAGGAAGAAGATCTCAGCCACCCGGTAGTGTGCGAGTGACGAGTTGCGGTTGGTGTCGAGCGCCTTCTGGTATTCCTTGAGCGCATCGGCGAATTCGCTGATCTCGGCGAACATCTCGCCGCGGCGGATGGCGACGTCGACGCGCATCTGGTCGTTATAGCGAAGCACCTTGAAGTTGGGGTCGATCGTCACTTTCTTGGGGCGGCCAAACGTTTCGGCGATGAATTCCGACGCTGTGCCCACCACATCCACGGTCTTCGTTTCCGGATTGCCGTCCGTCTCGATCAGCAGTTCCACGGGCATGCGGAAGGTGTCGAGATCCTGGGCCACTTTCCCCATGATGCGGAAGCCCTTGGTCGTCCGGAAGACAGTGTATTCCAGCTTGAACTCAGGCGCGCCGTTCGATTCGATCCACTGGATGAAGAAGCCCTGCAGGCTGCGCCCGGTTATTTGTTCCGCGGCTTTACGAAAATCGTCGGTGGAAACTTCCTTGCCGGCATTGGCCTCAAGAAAGGTCTTCAACAGCTGTTCGAACTTCTCGTCCCCGGCGATCTGGCGGAGCATATTGAATACGGCTGCGCCTTTTGCCGCCGTAACCGCCCAATACTCCGGCGAGTAATCGTCGAGCCGTGATGACTGCGCGATCGGCGGCTCATCCACCGTCATCGCCTCGGTGTAGGTGTCGCGAAGGTCGGACTCGAACGCACCCGGACCCTGGCTCTTTTCCACCCACATCAACTCGGCGTAGCGAGCGCCTCCATTTGCCAGCCAGATATGATTCCGGGTGGTTGGGGAAACCGACACGCCCCACCATTGCCGGGCCACCTCGCGATGAACCAGGCGAGAATTCACCTCCGTGCCGATGGCCCGAGGGTTCAGGAACAGAAGCCCGGGTGCCGAGTAGCCATTGGGAGCGTTATTTTCAGTCTCGATAACGGTGAGGCTCGCGTCTGGCGGCAAACCGAACAGGCCGGTGAGGAATGTCATCGCCTTACCCACTTCCTCGCCGTAGGCGTTGGCCATCGCGGCGCTGTCGCCCCGGAAGTACACCGACGAGCGCGCCCCGCCGGAAGGGCTCGAAAACGGCTGCCCCTTCACCACCGCGATGCTGCCGGGGAACGACGGCCTCTTCTGTTCGAATTCGTAGGTGACTTTGCCGGAACCGCTGGCGGACGATGTCTCAAGCCCGCTGCCGATCGCCTTGTATCCGTCCGGGACGGTGATGCGGACGGTAGCGGTGAAGCGGTCCGCCGTATAGTCGCTCACCGGAAACCAGCGCGCCGGGTAGAGCAGGAAGGAATAGTCTTTCTGGATGGAGGCGAACTTCACGCCCCACACCGGAGACTCTTCGCTGCCATTGAGACGGCCATCGTAGCGCACGATCACCGTTTGCGGTTTGCCTTTCTCCAAGGGTTGTGAAAACTGGGCCCGGACGGCGAATTCCTGCGTGTTCCGCTGCGCCGAGACCGGTTGGCCCGCGCCATCGGTAACAGCCGAGACGTTCAACGCGTTGTTGAGTTCCAGGATCACAAACGACGTTGTCTCCTCAGGAATAAACCGGATGGCGGCGGTAGCGGTGATCGATTGCGCCGCCGGATCAATCTCCGCTTGGAGCTCGTAGTGTTCAATGTCGATCCTCGGGCGCTTGTTATCCTGCGCGGGGGCTGATGACGCCAAAGCAACAACCAGCAATGCCGCATTGGCTATGCGGCGGCCTTCCATCCGAATCCACTTACACATGAACGCTTCCCTTATTGGCTAAGTTAGTCACGATTCGAGCGGCCCTCTCCATGGGGTCTTCCTCACTGGCCAGCCGCCGTGTAACGTCTTGCAGGCCGGTCTGCATGCGTAGACGAGCCGATGGATCGTTGAGCAGCCGCAACCCTTCGGAGGCAAGCGCCTCCGGCGTCAGCCGATCCTGGATCAGTTCCGGCACAACGGCCTTTTCGGCCACGAGATTGACCATCGAATAAAACGGTACTTGAACCAGATAGCGGCCCATCCACCAGCTCCATGGACTGACCTTGTAGAACGCAATCAGCGGCGCTCCCAGGATGGCCGCCTCTATAGTCACGGTACCACTGGCGGCCAACGCAAGATCGGCCGCGGCCAGCGCATCCCAGGTTTCGCCCGCTATATGTTGGATGTGCGCGCGGCCAAGAGGTTCCGTCAAAAATGTTAACCCATGTCCGGAAGCCGGCGTGGCAAGAACGAACGAAGCGTCCGTCGACGCACGCATACGTTCCACCGCCGCGATCACGACTGGCAAATGCCGCGCGATCTCGCCCGGCCGGGACCCAGGTAGCAACACTACCAGCGGTTTGTCGGCCGGCAACTGGTGCCGGGCGAGGAAATCCACCCTGGAGCGGGAAGGCTGCGCGATTCGAGTAAGAGGATGGCCGATGTAGGTGGCCGTCACTCCGTTTGACCGAAAGAACTCCTGTTCGAACGGGAAAATGCACAACAGGTGATCGATGTTGCGCCGCATTGCCGGCAGCCGCCCTTTGCGCCACGCCCACACCTGCGGCGCGATCAGGTAGATCACGGGCACGCCGAGCGCCTTCAGTTTTGGCGCCAACCGCAAATGGAAATCAGGGGAATCGGTAAGAATGGCCAGATCCGGTTTTCTCTCCGTGGCGGCGCGAACCAGCTTTCGGAATTCGGCGTATATTCGCGGCACGTGCCGCACCACTTCCACCAGTCCTACGACATTCAACGATTCGGCACGGATCACCGGTTCCACGCCCTCGGCGCGAAGGCGCGGCCCGGCGCACCCGAAGAAGCGCGCTCCCGGAAGATGGGAGGCGAGGCTGCGGGTAAGCGCCGAGGCGTAAAGATCGCCGGATGCTTCGCCGGCGGAGATGAGAATATTCACGGAATTTCCAGGGGACGTCGCGCTTCATTCCCACGATACAACAATGCTCAGCGGGACCTCTCGAGCGCCTCCAGCATTGCCTGGTAGGCATCCGGAAACCGCTCGAGCGTCAGCAGAATCCTGGCTTTCAACTCCTGCCATTCCTGGCACTGCGCGAGGTCGAAGGGCGGCGCCTCCGCCTTTTCGTTCTGGCGCATACGCGCGGCCAGTTGAATCTGGCGCTCCCTCCGCTCCATGATCCGCAAGGCGCCGGCGCCCAGAGCCCATGGCTCGATCAACCGCAGCGCCTGGTCTGTGAGCCGAGCCATGGATTCGAGGGTAGCCTCGGGTGGCTCAGCAGCAGCTTCCTTCCGTTTGGCCTCGTGCCGCTGCCAGTGTGCCCACAAACTGCTGTATCCGACATGGAAGCGCGCGCCCACCGCAATTACGGTTTCACCAGCTTCGAGAGCTGCCACCATCTCCACCCGGTCCCGATGCCCACAGATCGCACAATTCAATTTGCATTCCTCCTCGCCGCCAGTATCGCGGGTGGAGCGCCGCTGCCCGCAAACCCGAAATTCGGCCGAGGCTTGCATCCTGTTGAATGCAAGCCGGATGAAGAATTAGTGAAGAATTGGAATGGCCACGGAACGCTCTTCGGGCGGTCCACAAGTCACGTCGCGCGGGCGGAGTTCGCGGCTACCAGGCCCAGCGGCTGACGAGCCGACGTTCCAAATCGCGGCGCACGCCTGCATGCGTCACTTGATCGGCGACGTTCCTTCGCTCGCCCGTCCCGGCGCCAATTTGGAACAACTCCGGCGGATCGGCTTCGTGCAGCGTCATCCGCCATTCGTCTGTCCGAATCGTCGCTGCGCGATGCTCGGGCCGCATCACCACATCGAGCACTCTCTTATGCAATGCTTCCTTGCCGGCGTGCTCGGCGATTCGAACCGGATCGGTGTGGGCGTACCCCGCCGAAGCGTAAACTTCTGAGCGGCCCCTGGTTCCGCCGCCCAGCAACGGAATGATCGACTGGCCGCGCAGGGCAACGCCCTCGGGAGGTTTGCTTCCCGTTGCTTCGGCGATGGTCGGTAATAGATCTACCAATTGCACCGCCTGGCGGACGCGCCGCCGGCGGGCGGCCATTGCCGGATGCCGCACGATCAGCGGGACGTGCAGAAGGTGGTCATAGAGCAGCATCCCCTTGCGCACCATCCGGTAGTGGCCCATAAAGTCCCCGTGATCGGCGGCGAAGATTACCATTGTCGAGGAGTCCATACCGCCTTCGGTGAGAGCGCGCATTAGAAGCCCCACCTGATGGTCAACGCCATACTCGACCGCGGCGTGATAGTAGCGCATGGTCTCGGTGAGGTCCGCGTCGGTCTGCTTGTCGAATTCCATTGCTTCCGCGTGCGCCTGCAGGCGGCTGCTTACTTGGCCCGGCCGCACGGTGGAGGGCAGCTTCATTTCGCGCGAGCTATAGCGGCTGGTGTAGGTTGCCGGGGCCATGTAAGGGGGATGCGGATCGAAGTAACTTACGGTAAGAAAGAAAGGATCGTTTGCGCGGCCCTTCTTAAGAAAGTCCAAGGCGGCGCTGGTGTTTACGCTGGCGTAACACTTCTCTTCCGGCCAGGTGGAATCCATATGCCAGTTTGGCCGGACGTGCTCGTTATACTTTCGGAACGGTTCTCGATCCCGCACGCTGGCGAAATCGAATTTCTTCATCTCCGGCTTCTCGAAGGTATGATTCTTCCCCACGTATCCGGTTCTGTAGCCGCGGCGGCTCATCATATCCGCCAGGGTTCCGTCAAACTCGAGATGGCGGCCGTCCCCGTTGGTTAACGATCCGTGCTCGTGCGGGAACCGTCCGCTGAAAATCGATTTCCGCGAGGGCACGCAGACAGGATTGTTTGAGAAACAGCGCTCAAAGAGCACGCCGTCTCCGGCCAGCCGGTCCAGATTCGGAGTGCGCCCGTTCGGCGATCCAACGCCGCTCATCGCGTCCGCGCGCATCTGGTCGCAAAGTATCAACAGGACGTTCGGAGCGGAGCGTTGCGCCGCCGCGAGGGAGCGCGCCGTTGAAACGAACGGCACGCCAGCCAGGAGTTGTCGGCGATCCATCACCCATCGATTCTAACCTAACCAAGGCCTGCCGCCGAAACCGGGCGCGGCCCTCATACTTGACAAACTGGGGCAATTAACCCATACTAGTTAATGCGTGAAACACTTCTGCTCACGCGCGGGATTTCTGAACTAAGTCAGATATTCCGTCTCTCCTCACTTAGGCACTCCGGACGCTCCTTTCAGCCAAGCCAGCTTATGACACCTATTACCGTGAAACTTACCCCCCAGGAAATCAAGTTGCTCGCCGCGCTTGCTTCCGATCAGCTTTTTCGAAAGGAATTCATCGATCCGAAGATGCCAGGGCATGTCTGCAATACGGCTGAGGTTCAAATGGGCAAGGCTCTGGTGGCAAAGCTGCGATCCATCCTGGATCCCCCGTCGGCCAAGAGAGCCCCTTCGGCGCGGAGTGTGAATGCCGTTCTTTGACTTTCGGGCGCGCTCTTTTACTGAGAGTGCGATCCGCAGCCTAGCGCCCGCCGCGTCGGGTGTCTACGGTCTGTCGAATTCCCGCCGATGGCTTTACATCGGGGCAACCGGCAATATTCAAGAAGCACTTCTCGAGCACTTTCGGCATCCGGAAGACTCGCTTTTGAAGCAGCGGCCCACCGGATTCACTTTCGAGGCCTGCGACTCCGAATCCCGGAATGCGCGGCACGATGTTCTCGTGATCGAATATAACCCGATGCGCCGTTCGCGAGGCGTGCACCGCTGATCCCTAACCCAAAAATCGCTCATCAGGCGAGAGAGGCTGCCGTGGAGAACGCAAAGTTACAGTTCGTGGTGAATGGATTCAAAGAAGTACAGGGTTTTCGTATCTTCTCTTTTGAACGAGTGGGCGCAGACCGCTCACGCACTCCTTTTACCGTAAGAACCGATCTGGCTCTCAGCCGCAGATATGGAATTCCGATGCAGGAACTGCCGCTGCTGTGCCGGTCTGTGCTCGAGCAATGCTCAAACGATGAGGACAACCGGTCGTTCACTTACGGCGAAGATGCGATGTGCCTCTATGCGGCGCGCGCAGCGGCGCGTGATGAAGCGGCGAAGCTGAGAAGACCGCGCAAAGCGCCCACTGGCAACCTTGGCGCAGCCTGGCGCGGTCCGCAGCCACAGCCTTAGGCCGCATTCCGCGGCTTTCGAACTTCCTCTGCGAGTAACTCCTCGAGCAGAGCCGTCACCGGGTACGGGTGCATCTTGTACTGCCGAAAACCCTCCCCGTAGGCGATTCCGGCATACGCTCCTACCCGTGCGGACCACTCTTCCATCGTCTCCAAGAAGTTATCCATCCCGTGATGCTCCTTGAGCCACCGCCGTTGGCTGTCGTGCGCGCCGAGCATTTCCCGCTTCGTCTTCATTGCGGCCCCGATATCGACTACGAAATGCGGCAGCGATGGCTTCAAGTCCCGATCGGTTCCCTCGGCAGGATCGGTGAAGTAGAGATGCGGTATTGCGCTCAGCACGCCATGGCCGCCATACGCCGCGGTGGAATAGTTCGGGGCCGGCGCGGCGAAGCAGGCATCGCGAACCAGCCGCGATGTCGCTTCATGGTCGCAGTGATAATCCTGCGGAGGAGCGGTGATCACGATGTCCGGACGCGTCTGCCGAAGGATTGCGGTGACACGGCGCCGGGAAGCATCGTCCTCGAAAATCGCCAAATCGCGAAATTCAGCGCAAAAGTACCCGGCGCCGATGAGCGCCGCCGAGCGAGCCGCTTCCGCGCGCCGGATCGCGGCGATCTCCTCGGGGGCGTGATGGTTGGATCCGCAATCGCCTGGCGTCATCGTCACCATCGTGATTTGATGGCCTCGCGAGGCCAGTAGTGCCAGCGTGCCGGCGGAGAATATTTCTGCGTCGTCGGGGTGCGCGTGGATGTGGAGGATGCGTTTTGGAGTCATTGATGGAAGCTGCCGTGACCTCTCAGGATACAATGAACTGTTTATGACTCTAAAGAGTGCCACGATCACCCAAGGGCCCACCCGTGCCGGCGCCCGCTCCATGTTGAAAGCCATCGGCTTCACCGACGAGGATCTTGCCAAGCCGAACATCGGTATCGCCAATACCTGGATTGAGACGATGCCGTGCAACTATCGTCTCCGCGAACTGGCTGAGTTGGTGAAGGAAGGCGTCCGCGCCGCCGGAGGTACTCCGATGGAGTTTAACACCGTCGCCATCAGCGACGGCATCACCATGGGCACGGAGGGAATGAAGGCCTCCCTGATCAGCCGCGATCTCATTGCCGACTCGATCGAACTGGTTGCCCGGGGCCACATGTTCGACGGGATCATCGCGCTGACGGCGTGCGACAAAACCAACCCCGGCGCGGCGATGGCGCTGCTTCGCCTCAACGTGCCCGGACTGGTTCTCTACGGCGGTTCCATCCACCCCGGGCGGTTCGAGGGCCGTGACGTCACCATCCAGGATGTGTACGAAGCGATTGGCGCGCACTCGGCCGGCCGCATGACCGACGCGCACCTGAAGGACATCGAAGACCACGCCTGCCCAGGCGCCGGCGCCTGCGGC
>JBGSME010001176.1:0-6950 GCA_041740335.1 Bryobacteraceae bacterium
ACAACTCGGGCTGGCGGCCAAAAGGCACGATCAACGTTCCGTAGATTCAATAGCACTCAGGGATGTGGAGCGGAGCCCGGCGTGATTGCGCCGGGTTACTTCCGGGAGGAAGGGGATCGTGGCGCTGACCTTGCGAAGTTTGAGCTGGACGGCGGCCGCCCATTTGTGATAATTTCTTAATGAGTTAATCACACTTAATTTCAGGAGGTCACGTTGTCCACGTCTCGTATCGCCATCCTGGCGGCTGTTACCGCTACTTTTTCAGCGCCCGCCGCGGCGCAGGTACTCAAGGCACAGATCCTCGGATCGGTGGCTGACACCAGCCAGGCCGTGATTGCCGGCGCGTCGATCACACTCACCGAAACCGGCACCAACTTCAAGCGGGAAGGGCAGACCAACGAAAGCGGCAACTTCGTTTTCGTGAACCTGGACCCGGGCACCTATCAAGTGGAAGCCACGATGACCGGCTTCACGCGCGCGATTCGAACCGACATCGACCTTCGCCCGAACACGACGGTGCGCGTCAACTTCGAGCTGACACCCGGGGTCGTGAGCGAAGTGGTGAACGTAAGCGCGGCGTCGGCGCCGCTGCTGCAGACCGACCGCGCCGACACGGGCGGGAAGATCGAGCAGAAGCAATTGGCGCAGATGCCGCTGCTGTTCAACCGGAACTATCAGGGCCTGCTATTGCTGATTCCCGGCGTGGGACGGCCGTTCCGTCCGCACTCAGTTTTTTACAACTCGCAGGATTCGCTTTCGGTCCGCGTGAACGGCCAGGGGCGGCAGTTCAACAACTTCCAGATTGAAGGCATCGAGAACAAGATCGACAACGGCAACCTGACGGCGCTGGTACCGCCGGTGGAGGCCATCCAGACAGTGGACATTTCGACTTCGAACTTCGATCCGGAGTTCGGCAACGCAGGCGGCGCGGTGACCAACGTTACGCTGCGCAGCGGCACCAACGATTTTCACGGCAGCCTGTTTCATTTCCATCGCAACGAGAACGTGCAGGCGACGCAGGCGTTCGCGCGATTCAAGGCGCCGACGGTGTACAACCAGTTCGGGGGCACCGGAGGGGGCCGCATCGTGCGCGACAAGATGTTCATCTTCGGGGACTACCAGGGCTCGCGCGACCAACTGGGCCAGGTAAACCTGGTGACGATTCCTGGCACCACGTTCCGCACGGGGGATTTGAGCGCGTCGCCGACTGTGATCTACGACCCGGCCACAGGCGCCGCCAACGGCAGCGGCCGCACACCATTCGCGGGCAAGATCATCCCCGCCAACCGAATCTCGCCGATCGCGCAGCGCATCCTCGGGTTCGTGGAAGCGCCGAATCGGGCGGCGCGAGAGGGTCTGCAGAATTTCGAGAAGAACACGGTGCGCGCGAAGAGCCTGAATCAGTTCGACATCAAGTACGACTGGGTGGTGACGGCCAACGACCGTCTCACGGTGCGCTACAGCTACCAGAAGGCCTTCGTGAACGATCCAGGTCTTTACGGACCGAACAACGGAATCTACGGCGGGCCCCACGGCGGCGGCTTCTCCGGAACCGGACCGGCGCGCACGCAATCGCCGGGCATCAACTTCTCGAAAGTGATCAGCCCGACCTTCGTTTGGGAATCGCGGTTTGGGATAGTGAGGAATCGCAATGACGCTATCAATGCCGACAGCGGACTCAAGACGTCGGAGGAAATTGGCATCCGCGGCGTGAACCTCGATCAGTGGACATCGGGCCTCTCCGACATCCGGATCAACGGATACTCGACGCCGCTGGTCGGCTTTTCGCCGTCACTGCCCTGGGCGCGTTCGGTGACGTCGTTTGGCTTCGTGAATAACTTCTCGAAGACTTTCTCCAACCACATCGTACGTTTCGGCATGGACATCCGGCGCGAGCGCAACGATCTGCTGCAGACCCAGACGTTTAACCCGCGCGGGCGCTTTCAGTACGACCCGGGCCAGACGTCGGACCTCAATGACCGGTCGCGCGGTTTCGCGAACGCGTTCGCCTCGTTCCTGCTGGACTTGCCTGGTAACAGCGGCCGCGATCTGCCTTACATCTTCCCGGCGCGGCGAGAGCAGAACTTCAACTGGTATGTGCAGGACAAGTGGCAGTTGAGCCCGAAATTCACGCTCGACATGGGATTGCGGTACGAGATCCAACTGGGTAGCCGTCCGCGGCTACCGGGCGGATTTTCGAATTACAACTACTTCAACAACACGCTGGAGCTATCAGGACTCGGCTCGATCCCGATGCGGATCGCTGACCCGAACTACAACAATTTCGGCCCACGGCTTGGGATCGCCTACCGCATGAATGAAGCCACGGTGGTTCGCGCCGGGTACGGCATCAGCTTCATCCCGCGCTTCACCGCGCAATTCAATTTTCCGATCAACCAGAACAACGGCTACCCGGCGGCGAATGCGTTTGTACCATCCGACGTGCGGATGAGCACCGGGTTCCCGGCCTTCCAAAACGTGGAGATTCCGTCGGACGGCATCATCAAGAATCCGCCGCTGAACAGCAACTTCAACAATACTCCGCGCAACCTACCCACCGGGTACGTGCAAAGCTGGAACCTCGCGGTACAGCGGCAGCTTCCGGGGAACTTCGCGCTCGATATGGCCTATGTGGGAAACCGGGGCGTGAACAATCAGACCAATTTCAATGTCAATGCCGCCACGGTTCCGGGCACTGGGAACAACGGCCGGCCGCTGTTCCAGGCCTTCCGGCGGGTGGGCAACACGAACGCTCAGATCGGAACCAATACCTGGTATCACGCTCTGCAGGCGAAGATTGACCGCCGGTTCGCACAAGGGCTGATGATCACGACGGCCTACACATGGTCCAAGGCTCTCAACTATGGGGAAGACATTGCCGGGATCGCGATTCCGATGAGCGTTCCTCTCAACAAAGGGCGCATGAGCGACAATCGGACCCACACATTTACGCAGAGCTACATGTATCAGCTTCCGTTCGGCAAAGGGCACCGTTTGGCCAGTTCCGGCGCGGCGGCGGCGATCGCTGGCGGGTGGGAGTTCCAGGGCATCCTCAGCCTGATGAGCGGAACATGGTTTTCGCCATCGGCGGCGGGATCGCTCCTGAACGCGCCGGGCAATGCGCAGCGGCCGGACTGGATCAGCCCGGTGACTTATCTGGGCGGCGCTGGTCCGGGACAGAAGTTCTTCTCGACGTCCTCATTCGCCAATCCTGCGCAGAACACGCTCGGCAACGCCGGGCGCAACATTCTGGTGGGTCCGGGTATCGTGAACCTCGATGCATCGTTGTTCCGGAATATTTCGGTACGCGAAGGATTGCAGCTGACGCTGCGTGTCGAGAGCTTCAATCTTTCAAACACGCCGCACTTCAACAACCCGAACGGCAATTTCGCATCGCCCCAGTTTGGGGAGATCAACGGGGCAGCGGCGGATCAGCGGCAGTTTCAGTTTGGCCTGACGCTGCGGTTTTAATTCACAACTGTTGTTATTGACAATATTTAATTCTGTAACGTATACTTCTTGAGTATTCTTCAGGAGGTATCTTGATGCGCGCACTTGCCGCGATCCTAGTTTTTCTGTGCTCCGCTGGGGCAGCCCGGGCACAGGTACTCAAAGCACAGATTTTGGGCTCGGTGGCCGACACCAGCCAAGCCGTCATCGGCGGCGCTTCGATCACGCTTATCGAAACCGGCACGAACTTTAAGCGTGAGACCGTCAGCGGACAGAGCGGAACCTACGCTTTCGTCAATCTAGACCCGGGCTCGTACCGGGTGGAAGCCGAGATGGCCGGGTTCAGCCGCGCGGTGCGCACCGATATCGACCTGCGGCCGAACACCACGGTACGCGTGAACTTCGAGCTTTCGCCAGGCGTTGTGAGTGAAGTGGTGAACGTCAGCGCTGCCTCCGCGCCTTTGCTGCAGACCGACCGCGCAGACACCGGCGGCAAGATCGAGCAGCGGCAGCTTCAGCAGATGCCGCTTTTGTTCAACCGCAACTATCAAGGCCTGCTGCTGCTGATCCCCGGAGTGGGACGCCCATTCCGCCCGCACTCGGTGTTCTACAACTCGCAGGACTCGCTTTCGGTGCGCGTGAACGGGCAGGGGCGCCAGTTCAACAATTTCCAGATCGAAGGTATCGAGAACAAGATCGATAACGGCAATCTGACGGCGCTTGTGCCACCGGCCGAGGCCATTCAGACAGTGGACATTTCGACGTCGAACTTCGACCCTGAGTTCGGCAATGCCGGCGGCGCGGTGACCAACGTGACGCTGCGCAGCGGCACCAATGATTTCCACGGCAGCCTGTTCCACTTCCACCGCAACGAAAACGTGCAGGCGATTCAGCCGTTCGCGACGACGAAGGCGCCGACGGTGTACAACCAGTTCGGCGGCACCGGGGGCGGACGCATCGTGCGCGATAAGATGTTCATCTTCGGCGATTACCAGGGATCGCGCGACCAGCTTGGGCAGGTGAACCTGGCCACGATCCCCGGGACTGCTTTCCGAACAGGCGACCTCAGCGGTTCGCCCACCAACATCTATGATCCGGCGACAGGCGCCTCCAACGGCAGTGGACGAACGCCGTTCCCGGGCAAGATTATTCCGGCGAATCGCATCTCGCCGATCGCGCAGAGGATCCTCGGATTCGTGGAGGCGCCGAATCGCGCGGTGTCTCGCGAGGGTTTGCAGAACTTCGAGAAGAGCACGGTTCGCGCGAAGAGCCTGAATCAGTTTGACCTGAAATATGACTGGGTGATCAGCAGCAATGACCGGCTGACGGTCCGCTACAGCTACCAGAAGGCCTTTGTGAACGACCCGGGCCTCTACGGACCCAACAACGGAATTTACGGCGGTCCGCACGGCGGCGGCTTCTCAGGCACCGGGCCGGCGCGTACGCAATCGCCGGGGATCAACTTCTCGAAAGTGATCAGCCCGACTTTCGTTTGGGAGTCGCGGTTCGGGATTGTGAGGAATCGCAATGACGCTATTAATGCCGACAGCGGACTGAACACGTCCGAGGAAATCGGCATTCGTGGCGTGAACCTCGACGACTGGACCAGCGGACTCACCGAGATTCGCATCAACGGATACTCGTCGCCGATCGTCGGCTTTTCGCCTTCGCTGCCATGGGCGCGATCGGTAACATCGTTCGGCTTCGTGAATAACTTCTCGAAGACCTTCACGAGTCATATCGTGCGTTTCGGCATGGACATCCGCCGTGAGCGCAACGATCTTCTCCAGACCCAGACGTTCAACCCCCGCGGCCGCTTCGACTATCAGCCGGGGCAGACGTCGACAACGACGGACTCAGCCCGCGGGTTCGGCAACGCTTTTGCAGCCTTCCTTCTCGACCTGCCCAATACGAGCGGCCGCGATCTGCCTTATATCTTCCCAGCGCGGCGCGAGCAGAACTTCAACTGGTATGTGCAGGACAAGTGGCAAGTGAGCCCGAAACTGACGGTGGACATGGGACTGCGCTACGAGATTCAACTGGCCAGCCGCCCCCGGCTCCCAGGCGGATTCTCCAATTACAACTACTTCAACAACACGCTGGAACTGAGCGGCATCGGATCGATTCCGATGCGAATCGCCGACGCCAACTACAACAACTTCGGCCCGCGGCTCGGGATCGCCTACCGTTTCAATGAGAAAACGGTGGTCCGCAGCGGGTACGGCATCAGTTTTATTCCGCGGTACACGGCGCAGTTCAACTACCCGATCAACCAGAACAACGGGTACCCGGCGGCGAATGCGTTTATACCTTCTGAAGTGCAGATGAGAACCGGGTTCCCGGCCTTCCAAACGGTGGAGATCCCATCCGACGGGATCATCAAGAATCCGCCGCTGAACAGCAACTACAACAACACGCCGCGCAATCTGCCGACGGCGTACGTTCAAAGCTGGAACCTTGCCCTGCAACGCCAGCTACCGGGCAACTTCGCGCTGGACCTGGCCTACGTAGGCAACCGCGGCGTGAACAACCAGACCAATTTCGACGTGAACGCTTCCCTGATCCCCGGTTCCGGCAACAACGGCCGTCCGTTGTTCCAGCAGTTCGGCCGGGTTGGAACCACCAACGCGCAGATCGGAACCAACACGTGGTACCACGGCCTGCAGGCGAAGTTCGACCGGCGCTTCGGGCAGGGCCTGATGATCACCACCGCCTACACATGGTCAAAGGCGCTGAACTACGGCGAGGACATCGCGGGCATCGCGATTCCGATTTCGGTGGCGCTGAACAAGGGCCGGATGAACGACAACCGGACGCACACCTTCACGCAGAGCTATATGTACCAGCTTCCGTTTGGCAAGGGGCACCAATTGGCGTCCTCCGGTCCGGCGGCGTTTATTCTGGGCGGATGGGAAGTGCAAGGCATCCTCAGCCTGATGAGCGGAACATGGTTCTCGCCGTCGGCGGCCGGCTCGCTGTTGAACGCGCCGGGCAACTCGCAACGGCCGGACTGGGTGTCGCCGATCAACTACCTTGGAGGCGCCGGCCCGGGACAGTAGTTCTTCGACGTTTCCACGTTCCGCAACCCGGCACAGAATACGCTCGGCAGCGCCGGACGAAATATTCTGGTTGGCCCGGGGATCGTGAATCTGGATGCTTCCTTGTTCCGCAACTTTGCTATTCGCGAAGGCATGCAGATGACGCTGCGCATCGAGAGCTTCAACTTCACCAACACTCCGCACTTCAACAATCCGAACGGCAATTTCGCTTCGCCGCAATTCGGCGAGATCAATGGAGCGGCCGCCGACCAGCGGCAGTTCCAGTTCGGATTGACGCTTCGGTTCTAGCCGGAAGCCGCAAAACCGGGGCGGGCTCGATTGCGAGATTGAGCCCGCTCCGGCGCGTTTTTGCGTTACGAATCTTCGTCGAGCAGCGACATCCTCCTCCGCCGCGGCGAGAGAGCTTCCACATCGAAACGGAGGCCTTCTTCTGCGCCATCG
>JBGSME010001177.1:0-5988 GCA_041740335.1 Bryobacteraceae bacterium
GGCGACCGCCTGGGCGTGGTTACCGGACGAGTAAGTGACAACGCCGCGGGACCGTTTGTCTTCCGGCAGCGAAAGAATGACGTTCGAGGCGCCGCGGATCTTGAAAGCGCCGCCGCGCTGGAAGTTTTCGCACTTGAAGTACACCTCCAGTCCGGTTCGCTGATTGAATGTCTGAGAAGTAAGTACGGGAGTCTTGTGGGCGATGGGAGCAATACGATCCGCCGCCGCGAGGATATCGGCTATGATAATTGACACTTACTGTACCTTATCGACCACGACGATGGTGTCTACTTCGTCGCGCGAGGGCAGCCGAAGCAGCATTCCACCGTCCACTTTCTCTAATTTGACCTGTGCGCCGGAACTTAGAAGGCGGGCGTTACGCACGTTCCCGAGGTCCGAAATGGCAAGCAAATCGTCTGGCCAGTCGAGGATATGAATATAAACTTTGGAAGCCGTTTGCGTGGTGACTCCCCACGGCCTGGGAGTAATCGGGCCGCCGCGCGTTCCGAAGACAGACTCGGCGTTCCTCGAGGTCCAGGTTCCGATTTGTTTGAGGCGTTCGACGAATTCGGGCTGGAGAGTGCCATCGGGACGCGGACCGACATTGAGGAGAAAGTTCGCGCCATAACCGGCGGCGCGAACGAGGTAATGAATGAGGTCGCGCGAGGACTTGAAGCGCTTGTCGTTCGCGTTATAGCCCCAAGCGCCGTTGATGGTGTCGCAGGTTTCGAGAGGGAGACGGCCGATACCGGCATCGGCGCTGAATCCCGCCTTCTTTTGCCCCGGCAGGTCTTTCTCAAACATCTGGAAGTCTTCGCCGGGGAAAGGGGTTTTGTGGTGGTTGCTGCCGACCATGGCAGCCGGCTGGAGGCGGTGGATGAGGGAGTAAGTTTTCGCGAGACGCCATTCAGCTTGCGGCTTATCCCACATACCATCGAACCAGATACCGGCTACATCGCCGTAGTTGGTGAGCAGCTCGGTTAGCTGGGCATCCATAAAGTCGAGATAGCGATTGAAGTCGCCGGATTCACCGCGGCCAGAGGCCCGCCCCGTGCGGCCGCGAGGGAAGTAATCCGGATGGTGCCAATCCAGTTGGGAATGATAGAAGAATAACTTGAGCCCTTGTTTGCGGCACTCCGCGGCGAGCATTTTCAAGGGGTCTTTCTTGTAGGGAGTCGCGTCCACGATGTTCCATGGCGACTGCTTGGTGCCCCACATGGCGAAGCCGTCGTGGTGCTTGCTGGTGATGGTGATGTAGCGCATACCGGCTGCCTTGGCGAGGGAGACCCACTCGGCGGCGTTGAAGTTAACGGGGTTGAAACGCGGCGCGAGGGGCTCGTAATCGGCGATGGAGATTTTCTTATTGTTCATCGCCCATTCCCCTTCACCGAGGACGCTGTAAACGCCCCAATGGATAAACATGCCAAAGCGGGCATCCTCAAACCACTGCCGGGCCTTCAGGTTTTCCGGCGCCGGCTGATAGTTGCTTTGCGCGCAGAGAGCGAGCGCCGCGAGCGCGGGGGCGAAGAATTTGACTTTCATCCGGGAAACTCCTTGCGCCCTCAGTATCCCGCGTTTTTGTCAACGATGTTCAGAAGTTCTTCGCCGGCGGAGTACCGCGCGAAATTCTCGATAAATTTCTCCATGGATTGATCGATCCAGCCGGGGGTATGGTCGGCGCTATGCGGGGAGAGCAGCACGTTGTCGAGTGACCAGAATGCGTGTCCCTCGGGGAGCGGCTCCTTCTCGAAAACGTCGAGGGCGGCGCCGCGAATCCGGCGCTGGCGAAGCGATTCGACGAGCGCCATTTCGTCGACGACGGGGCCGCGGCCAACATTCATGAAAACGGCCGAGGGCTTCATCGCATCAATTTCGCGCCGGCCGACCATGCCGCGCGTTTCCGGAGTAAGGGGCGAGCAGACGACCACAAAGTCGACTTCCGCCATCATGTCGCCGAGGGCGGAGGGGCCGAAAGCGCGGTCGACAAGGGGATCGCCATCGCACATCTCAGGATGGCGGCGATGGGCCCACACCTTCATACCGAAAGCCTTGGCGAGGCGCGCGCAGGCCTTACCGATGCTGCCATAGCTCACGATCCCCATGGTTTTTCCATGGAGCTCTTCGACATCCATGTTGACCCATCGGCTGGCTACTTGCTGCCGGCGCATGTCGCCGACTTTCTTATCGAAGTAAAGCGCGCCGAGAATCACGAACTCGGCGAGGGAGCGGCTGAAGACGCCGCGCGCGTTGGTGAGCGGTACCGGGCTGGCGATCAGTTCCGGGAAGAGTGTATTCTCGACGCCGGCGGACATGGAGTGCACCCATTGGAGCTTGGGAGCCATCATGAAGACTTCGCGGAACGCCGCGAGGGGCTGCATGCAGTTGAGAAGCACGTCCGCTTCCGGGGCGCGTTCGGCGAACATTTCGGCGCGATTGCCCACGATGATATTGGTTTCTTCGGGCAGGTTCGCGAGCAGGCGGAGGAAGCCAGCTTCGGGCTTCGATAAGACGAGTACAGTGTGTGACATGTTCGAAACTACACAGTGTACCGCCCTTGGCCGGGGTACGGTCAGAGTCCCGCGGTGAGGGAATCGAGGTAAGCCGGCACGGCATGGTCGCCCTCGGGGGGCGCCCATGCGGCGAACTCCTTGTCGGAAGCGGGATCCCAGGGACCGGGCTTGACCTCATAGCAAACGGCGACATCCGACAACGCCGCGACGGTATGCCACACACCCGCCTCCAGATCGATACCCATCGCTTCCTCCCCGGGGCCCATGAGGTGCCGCGCCAGCACAGTGCCATCGTCGTTGAAGATCACCGCCACCATGCGGCCTTCGAGGACAAGGAAACTCTCGGATTTGGGAGGCTGCCAATGACGATGCGGAACTGCGTAGCTTCCTTTCAGGAACACATTCAGAAACCTATGCGGATTGTCTTGGGCCGCGAAATGAAAGTTATGATTCATTCTGAGGCGTGGGGACAGCCGGGCTTTGCTGGTAACGTCGCGGATCAGATCTGCGGAAATCAACTGTGGAGGCACATATCCAGTATATGATTCCTATGTGAGTTGGCAATGACAAAAAGCGACCTTCATTCATTTCTCAAAAAGTACCAGCTCGGGGTACTGGGCAGTATCTGCGATGCGATGACACCGCAGTCGGCGCTGGTAGGTTTCGCGGTGACACGCGATCTTCACATCGTCTTCGACACGGTAAAGAGCACACGTAAGTATCCGAACCTGATCGCGCGTCCCCGATGCTCGTTTGTTATCCGTGGGAAGGCGCGCGGACGGTTCAGTATGAAGGGATCGCGGAAGAATTACATGGGCCGGATTTAGAGCGATACCAGAAAGCTTACTTTGAAGCTTGGCCGGATGGCCCAGACCGGCTCAGTTGGCCGGGCATCGCTTACTTCGTAGTGCGGCCGGTGTGGATACGGTACAGCGACTATGATTCGAAGCCGCCTGCGATCGAGGAGTTCACTTTCGAGTAACCGCGCTCAGAATTCGAAGCGGAGACCAAAGCGGAAGGTCCGGCCGTCGTTGAGCGTATTGTTGATCTGACCAAAGCTGGGCGAGGCGAGTTCCTTGGTCGGGTCAGCGAACTGGGCGGTGTTAAAGAAGTTGATCGACTCCGCGCGGAAGGTTAACTTGTTGTCGCCGGCGATGGTGAAGGTGCGTGCCAGAGAGGCGTTCACGTTAGCGATGCGGCCTTTGCGAAAGGTATTGCGTCCGAGGCTGCCGGCGAGTTCACCGGGGCGAATAAAGGCGAAGGCGGAACGGGGGAGCAGGTTTTGGGACGAATCCGGATGGCCGATGGTGCGCCCGAGTACGGCGGGGTCAATCAAGTGCGGGCGATCGCCGCGCGAGCCATCGACATTGCCGAAGCCGGGGGCGTCCGATCCTGACTCGACGGTGAAGGGGGTCCCCGGTTTGGCGAGCACGACGCTGGAGAACGCCCAGCCGCCGAAGAAGCGGCCGAGTCCGGCGGATCCGCGTCCGCGCGGTGTCTCATAGTTAAACTGGCCGAGGAACGCGTGGGGCTGATCGAAGTTACTCAGCGCCTTGGTGTCGTTGACGACATCGAATTCGCTTTGGCTGACGGCGACGCGGGCGTCAGGTCCGGAGGCGGTGTTGGCGTAGTCGGTACCGAAGTCGATAGCCTTGCTGAACCAGTAGGCGACGGAGAAATTCAACCCGCGCCAGCGCGGAGCGACGAGAGAGGCGCGCGCGGCGTCGTAATAGCCGCGGGAGCCGTTGAGAACCTTCAAGTGCTCAAACAGGTTGGGGTCGGCGCGACGATCGTTGATCGTGGCGCTGATTAGAGGAATGCCTTCGACCACGCGCCCGCGATTGAGAAACCAAGTCATGATGAGTTTGCTTGAGCGGCTCCCGGCGTAGCCCAACTGGAGTTTCCATTGAGGGCCCACTTCGGCTTCCCAACTGAAGTTGTACTGATGCGAATAGGGAGTGGCGAGGTCTGACGAGATTTCGACGATACCGGTGGGGCCATTGGGATCGAGTTCCTCGAAGCGCCGTCCTCCGAGGGGATCGGCGAGATTCGGCTGATTGAGGACGATGCGGAGGCTGTGAGGGGCGTTCAAACGATCCTGCCCGTAGGTGACGGGAAAGATCTCGCCGTAATGGAGCCCATAAGCACCGCGCAGCACGCCCCACTTACGGGGCATGCGTTGGGCAAAGCCGAAGGTAGGCGCGAAGTTATTGAGATCGGAATCAAATTTGAGGTTACTGCGGCCGGTAACATCGTGGGGCCGGGTCCACCATTCGTAGCGGAGTGAGTAGTGCAGGGTCAGGGAGGAGGTAGCTTGCCAACGATCGCCGGCGTAGAGATTTCCGTCCCAATTGCGGAACCCGCGATAGGTGGTACCAAGGGCCTGGATCAACTGGCTGGGGGTACCGAGGCGCAAGTTGGTGATGGCGTCGCGCCCGAAGTCGTTGCGAAAGGAAAGAATGCCGCGATGACCATCGGCCTCCTCGCCGTTGTACTGAAGGCGGGTCCAGGCGCCGCCGAAGGCGAGGCGGTGGCGTCCGCGGAGGTGTGCCAAAGATACAGCGCCGCGATAACGGTTCTGGGCGCGATCGATGGGTATGATGGGCGAAGGTCCGATGGAGGAGAGCGCATTGCTGGAGCTGATGGCCCCGTAGGGGGCGGCGGGCTGGAGAAGGGATCCGAGACGATCAAAGCCGAGCGATGCGTCCATGGTTGTGCCGGCGGACAAGGCCCGGTTCCAGGTAATGCGGGCGGTGTGGGATTTGGTATCGGTGTCGGGGTTCTGTCCGGCGACGAATTGAAAAGCGTCGACGCTCTGGGCGGTGAAGCCGTAGCGGAGCGTGACACGGTCTTTGCCGCCGATGCGTTGATCGAGCTGAGCGCCGGCGGCGTCGGTATTGATGTGTTGGGGGGGAATTGGTGTTGAGTGCGCGGTCGGCGATGTCGGTGCGGTTGGGGAGGTCAGGGGGGTAGGCGGCGAGAAAATTTTCGACGATAGGGCGGAGTTGAGGATCGTTGGTGAGAGGGGTCCGTTCGTCGAGCAGAGGGACCAGCACATTCCCGTTCACGACGCCGCGCTGTTTGTTTTGGCTTCCGTTGAGGGACAGCGATGCACCTTTCCAAAGGGATGTAGTGAGCGAAAAGCCGTAGTTGTTTTCGCGCGACGGGCGGACGTCGCCCACCTGAAAGAAAGATCGCGCGCTAAAGATACTGTTGTTGTGATTGAGGAAAAGGGCGCCGTGGGTGGAAGCGGCCGGTGATGCAGCGGCGTGAACGGGCGGCGCGGAACGGGAGCCGAGTTCCGCGCCGAAGTAGCGGCGATCGGCCAGAAATTCGGCGACGATGGTAGCGGTTGCGCCGAGGCGAATGTTCATTTCCTTGACGGCGTTGTTGTCGACGAGATTGAACTGAACGTTTTCGTTGCGGCGGCTCTCGCCGCGGTTGGTATCGGTTTGGCCGAGCAGGTTGAGGGACGTGC
>JBGSME010001178.1:0-6201 GCA_041740335.1 Bryobacteraceae bacterium
GCGCTGGGCGTCGGCTTCGGCATCCAGTACACCCCGGCCGCCTCCCGCGAAGAGATCCTCGAAATGTTCAAGCTCGCCGGACGTTTCGCAAAGCCGGCGTTCGTCCACATTCGCCACATGGGCGCAGCCGCTCCCGATGCCCTTACCGCGCTCCAGGAAGTAATCGCGAACGCCGCCGTGACCGGCGCGCCGGTCCACGTAGTCCACATCACTTCGTCGGGACTCTCGCAGACCCCGCTCCTGCTCGACACCATCGCCGCGGCGCGCCAGCGGGGCATGGATATCACCACCGAATGCTACCCGTACAACGCGGCGATGACGGAGTTGCAGTCGGCGATGTTTGACCCGGGTTGGCAGAAGGTGCTGGGAATTTCGTTCGATCGCGTGGAATGGATCGCCAGCGGCGAGCGCCTCAACGAGTCCAGTTTCGAGAAGTACCGCAAAGGCGGTGGCATGGTGATCATGCACATGATTCCGGATCGCATCGTCGACCTCGCCGTCGCCCACCCGCTGACCATGATCGCCAGCGACGGCGTCATCGAAAGCGGCAAAGGGCACCCCCGCGGCGCCGGGACCTTTTCGCGTGTGCTTGGCCACTTCGTTCGTGAAGGGAAGGTGCTGTCGCTGATGGAAGCCGTGTCAAAGATGAGCTACCAGCCGGCGGAACGTGTCGGGCTGAAGAAGAAAGGACGCCTGTCGGTTGGCGCCGACGCCGACATCGTGGTGTTCGATCCCAGCCGGGTGGCCGATCGCGCAACTTTTCGCGAGCCCACGCTCACCTCCGAGGGCATCGACAACGTGATCGTGGCGGGGGTGGTGGTTCTCGAGAACGGCCAATTGAAGGAAGGCGTGCATCCCGGCCGGGCGGTGCGAAATCCGCGCCGTGTCGATTGAGGACCGGCTAGAATATATAAGATGACAGCGCGCGTCTACGTTTCATTAAAGAGGACCGTCCTCGATCCGCAGGGACAGACCATCCGCACCGCTCTCGCCAGCCGCGGTTATGCCGGCATCGAAGAAGTGCGCCAAGGAAAGGTTTTCGAGATCGAGGTGACGCCTGGCACCGACGCCGAGTCGGCGAAGAAGCAGGTGGATGAGATCGCGCACGATATTCTCGCCAATCCGGTGATTGAAGACTATCGCGTGGAATGGACGGCGTAACGAGCCCGAGCCAACCGAGCGACAAGCCCGCCGGGGGATCGTGGCCTTCCCGGCATTCCCACAGAAGACCCCGCTGTAGCTGCGGGGAAAAACCGCCGATGTTGAAGAGTGGCGGACACGGTAGAATGGAAGCAGTCCGCGACGGGTGCCGAGTCCGCGCCAAGCCAAAACGGGGCCGCCGAGCTTCCTAAACCTTACACCAGAAACAACCGAAAGTAGATTATATGTGCGGAATCGTAGGCTACATTGGTAAGCGCAGCGCTGTGCCCATCATTCTGGATGGCTTGAAGCGGCTTGAGTATCGCGGGTATGACTCGGCCGGTTTGGCCGTGTTGAATGGCGGCAGTGAGATCACTGTCCGCAGAGCGGAGGGGAAGCTCCGGAACCTGGAAGATCAAGTCCGGGACAAGCCTGTCACCGGCCACTATGGAGTCGGCCATACCCGCTGGGCTACCCACGGGCGGCCTACCGAGGAAAATGCGCATCCCCATTCGGATACCAATCGCGACGTGGTTGTAGTCCACAACGGGATCGTCGAGAACTACCTCCAACTCAAACAGCAGCTTGAGTCCGAGGGGCATGTTTTCCGTTCCGAAACCGACACCGAGGTGATCGCCCATCTGGTTGCGAAGCATTTGACCGGTTCGCTGGAGGACGCGGTCCGTAAGGCAGTGCGTCAGTTGACCGGCGTTTTCGCCTTGGGCGTGATCTCGGGCAAGGATCCGGGCAAAATTGTCGGCGCCCGGTCCGGCCCCCCGGCGGTGGTCGGCATCGGCGACGGCGAGTACTTCCTGGCTTCCGATGTCCCTGCCATCCTCAGCCACACCCGCGACATGATCTTCCTCGACGATGGCGACTTGGCCATCCTCACCGAAGAGGGAGTGCAACTCACCGATTTCGACGGCAAGGCCGTCAAGCGCAACGTCTCCCACATACTCTGGGATCCGATCATGGCGGAAAAGGGCGGCTACAAGCACTTCATGCTCAAGGAGATCTTCGAGCAGCCGCGGGCGCTCCGCGACACCATGCTCGGCCGCGTCAGCCAGGAAACCGGCCATGTTTTCCTCGACGAGGTGAACCTCACCGCACGGGAACTGGTGGAGTTCAAGAGCATCAAAGTAGTGGCCTGTGGAACCAGTTGGCACGCCGCGCTTGCCGGCAAGTTTATGATCGAAAGCCTGGCGCGGATCCCTGTGGAAGTGGATTACGGCAGCGAGTTCCGTTATCGCGACCCGATCATCGATTCGTCGGTGCTCACGGTGGTGATTTCTCAATCGGGCGAAACCGCCGACACGCTGGCCGCGCAGCGCGAGTCGAAATCAAAGGGCTCAAAGACGCTCGCAATCTGCAACGTGGTGGGTTCCATGATCACCCGCGAGGCGGTGGGAAATCTGCTCACCCATGCCGGCCCGGAGATCGGCGTTGCTTCGACAAAGGCGTTCTCCTGCCAGTTGGTAGCGATGTTTGAACTCGCCCTGCACCTGGCGCAGTCCCGCCGCGGAACGCAGGATAAGGCGCTCCAGAAACTGGGGCTCGAACTGCTCCGGATTCCCGGCAAGATGGAAACCGTTCTTGCCAACGATGCCCTTTACGAGGAACTGGCCCGCGAACTGCACAAAGCGAAAGATTTCCTCTTCCTCGGCCGCGGCATCCACTACCCGATCGCGCTTGAAGGAGCGCTCAAGCTGAAGGAGATCTCCTACATCCACGCCGAAGGTTACCCCGCCGGCGAGATGAAGCACGGGCCCAACGCGCTGATTGACGAAAACCTCCCCGTGGTGGTTATCGCCACTCGCGACTCGAAGAGCGAAGAGAGCCGCATCCGTTACGAGAAAACGCTTTCCAACATGCAGGAAGTGAATGCGCGGAGCGGAATCGTGGTCGCCGTCGCCAGTGAACAGGATGTCGACGAGGTGAAGAAAGTGGCGCGTCACGTAATCGCCATTCCGGAAACCGACGATTTACTGCTGCCGATTCTCGAGATCGTGCCGCTCCAACTATTGGCGTATCACATCGCCGTGCGGCGCGGCTGCGACGTCGACCAGCCGCGCAATCTCGCCAAGAGCGTCACCGTGGAGTAGCAGTCGCTGCGGCAGCAATCCACTCAAATCACCATCGCGACACGCGGCAAAGGTTTCTACGAATTCACCCGCGAAGCGGCGGCGTGGCTCCACCGGATAGAGGCTCAGGGAGGTCTGCTGACCGTATTCCTCCAGCACACCTCGGCGTCACTCCTCATTCAGGAAAACGCCGATCCGGACGTCGTCCACGACCTCGAACGTTTCTTCGAGCGGATCGCCCCGGAAGACAACCGCCTCTACCGGCACATCATGGAAGGGCCGGACGATATGCCGGCCCACATCAAGGCGGCGATCACCCAAACACAGTTGAGTATTCCGGTGATCGAAAGGAAAATGACTCTCGGGACGTGGCAGGGCATCTATGTGGTTGAACACCGGGGACACCCGCACCGGCGCAACGTCGTCCTGCACTTTCTGGGAGAATGAAATATCCGAGTGCCCAATACATCCGAATCGGAAAAGATCCAGTTTCTCCGCTGCTCGCCGTTTTTCGCGATCCATGCTGCGCTGTTGCTTCCCTTCTGGGTGGGCTGGAGCCCAGTAGCCATCGCGGCCTGCTTCGCGCTCTATTTCGTGAAGATGTTCGGAGTTACGGCCGCCTACCACCGCTACCTTTCGCACGCCAGCTTCAAGACCGGCCGCGTGTTCCAGTTCATCCTCGTTTGGACCGGCTGCATGTCGATGCAAAAGGGACCCTTGTGGTGGGCATCGCTCCATCGCCATCACCACGCGCACTCCGACGACGACGACGACATCCATTCTCCGTTGCGGCGCAGCTTCTGGTGGTCCCACATGGGCTGGCTTCTGTGTACCAAACACGAGGAGACGTTGTGGCGGCTGATCCGCCCGTTTGACCGGTTTCCCGAACTGGTTTGGCTGAACCGTTTTCACGTGGTTCCAGGCCTGACGCTGGCGGCGCAGACCTTCCTGTTCGGCTGGCTGCTCGAACGCTATGCGCCCTCGCTTGGCACCAACGGGCTACAGATGCTGGTGTGGGGATTCGGCATCACCACCGTGCTGGTCTACCACGGCACCTTCGCCATCAACTCGCTGGCGCACGTGTTCGGCAGCGCACGCTACGAAACGGGCGACGGGTCGCGGAATAACTGGTGGCTGGCCCTACTCACCTGCGGCGAAGGCTGGCACAACAACCATCATCACTACCCCTCGTCGGCCCGAATGGGCTTCCGCTGGTGGGAGTTGGACTTCACCCATTGGGCGCTCGCCGCACTGGCTTGGATGGGTCTGGTTTGGGATCTAAAGCTCCCGCCGCCCCATGTGGTCTATCCCGAGTTGCTGACCCAGTCGCTTTCCGGCGCCTCGGCAGTTCCAGCGCCGCCCAGCCTGGAATTGACCTCCACCCGGCAGGGCAAGTGCATATAGCCATAAACGACACTCTCGCCGTTGCTCATCTGTAAGGTGATGGCATTGTCGATCCAGTCGCAGACCTTGTAGTGGATGAGCGTGCCGTCGGCAATCGCCGGCGAGAACGAAAAGTGCGACGGGTACAGCGCCGGCAGATCCAGATGAAAATCGATGGTGTAGACGTCGCCGGCGCGCATTGCCGGCAGTTCCACGCCTTCGCGCAGGTTGTTGGTCCCGGCGAAATCGATCCCCATGTGATTCCGCAGCATGAAGCCGATATTCGGCTGCGCAATGGCCTCGCGAGCCTCCACGCTGATCCGCACCACTACGCGCGTTTCCGGCTGCAGCATATGAAGCGGCTGGCCGAGTTCATCGTAGATCGCGATGCCGACAACGTGAGCCCGGCCGTCGCCGTGGCGATGATCGACGTTGGGAATCGAACGGACCACCTCCGGCGCTTGTCGCGTGGTGGTCTCGCCGTCGAAACCCGGTCGGCCTCCCGGCTCCTTCAGATCGAGGTACGACGAATCCTTCTCCGACATAGCCGCCATATAGCGGGCGACCACGCCATCGGTTGCGCCGAGCGCGCGCACCCGGCCCTGATCGAGCCACAACGTCCGGTCGCCGATCGCCTTCACGTCTCCCATCGAATGCGACACGAACAGAATCGTCACGCCCCGCGACCGCAGTTCATGCACCTTGCGCATACATCGCTGGCGGAAGTAGATATCGCCAACGGCAAGCGCTTCGTCCACCAGCAGAATCTCGGGGTCGACATGGATGGCCACCGAAAAAGCGAGGCGCACGCCCATGCCGGACGAATACGTCTTCACGGGCTGATTGATAAAGTCGCCGATCTCGGCGAACTCTTCGATCGCTTTGTACTTGGCGTCGATCTCGCGCGTGGAAAGGCCGAGGATGGCGGCGTTGAGATAGACGTTGTCGCGGCCGGAGAATTCCGGATTAAAGCCGGAGCCCAGTTCGAGCAGTGCCGACACTTTACCTTGCACGCGCGCCGCTCCGGAACTGGGATTCAGGATACCGGCGACAATCTGCAGCATCGTGCTTTTGCCGGATCCGTTCTCGCCGATCACACAGAACGACTCGCCGCGGCGGATCTCGAAGGAGACATCCCGCAGGGCCCAGAAGTCCTCATGGAACGAAACGCGATTGAGCGTGAAGATTTCCTTTAACCGGTCGGCCGGTTTCCGGTAGATCGGATAGCTCTTGGAGACGGCCTGAAACTCGGCGACGATCGGGGCCAATGCCACAGACAGATTGTAGCGCGGGCATCGGCGCCGGACTAGCGCACCGGCTGCATAATCATTTCCTGCACCCGGCAGCTATCGCGAACGTCGGCGCCGCAGGCGCGGGGGCGAAGGTCCTTATCGAGGCACACGCGGACCTCCTGGAGGAAGCGTCCAGAGCACAGCACGGCCACATTGGAGACATCGCCAACGCGGTTCACTTCGAGGAAACGCTCCTTGAGTTTGCGCGGCGATACCACGACATTCTTGAGCGGCGCCTGATACTCGGGTGGGATCTTCACCAACCGGTAGGCCTCGCGCACCTTGGCGAAGTAGGCGGGCGCGGC
>JBGSME010001179.1:0-5265 GCA_041740335.1 Bryobacteraceae bacterium
CCGCCTCGAACTTCCCGCACAGCCTCCGCCCCGTATTACCTCCCAACCCGCCCATTTTGTAGTGAAGACCTAGCAGGTACGCTTGCTGATTCTGCTGGACTTAACCCTCACCAAACCCTCCAACTGCGAAAGTCAGGCTAAGCAGCGTAAGTATGAGTTACCTCGCACTCATTTTCTTATTCCCCATTGCGCTGGCGGCCCAGCCGGTTTTCGGGCCGCTCTCCTACTACCCTGTTCCAGGGTGGCCGCGGATGCCGCCGCACGCGTACACGATGGAAACCGCCGGCGTGGCCGTGACTCCGGAGAACCACGTGCTGGTGTTCCATCGAGGCAGGAATCCGATTCTCGAGTTTGACGCGGACGGGTGGTTCTTGCGCGGCTTCGGGGATGGATTGTACGACCGGCCGCATTCGATCCGGGTGGACGGCGAAGGCAACATATGGACGGTTGACGACGGATCCCACACGGTGATCAAGATGGACAAGCATGGGCGCATCCGGATGGTGATTGGCCGTTACCGCACGGCAACGGACGCGGCGAGCAACCTGCCGGACGGATCAGCGGGCGGTGCTTTGCGTGGGCTTCGAGACGAGGGCGTGATCCGGTTTCACCGGCCGACAGACGTGGCGATCGGGAGGGACGGCGAGATCTTCGTAGCCGACGGCTACGGAAATTCAAGGGTAGTGCGTTTCGACAAGGACGGGCGCTTTGAGAAGGAGTGGGGCAAGCGCGGCGCCGGGCCGGGTCAGTTCCACACGCCGCACTCGATACTGGCCGATGACAGAGGCCGCGTCTACGTGGCGGATCGGGAGAATTACCGGGTGCAGGTTTTCGACTACGACGGCAAGTTTGTGGAGCAGTGGCGGGATATCGGTTCGCCGTGGGGATTGGCGTTCACAACGGACGGGAATCTGATGATGGCCGACGGGTATAACAATCGGATCCTGAAATTGACGCGCTCAGGGCGGGTGATCGGGGCGTTCGGATCGCACGGCAAGAAGCCGGGGCAATTTCACTATTGCCATCAGTTGGCGATGGGCGCCGACGGGGCGGTCTACACGGCGGAAATTCTCAATTGGCGGGCGCAGAAGTTTGCGCTGGAGAAAAAAAGCCCCCCGCCCGAATGAGTGGGCGAGGGGTGGAGAGAGAGAGTGAGAGTGAGAGTAAGACGAAAACTGAATGTCTGGGCTTGGTTCCGCTAGGCGGAGAGCCCCTGGGAACCCAGGGTTCGAAATTCATAGTGCTGGATTTCGATTGCGGCGCAGCCGGGTTCGAAGCGAACCACGCGGCCGCGCGCGACGAATTTCAACGGGCAGGAATTATTCAACTGCGCTGGCCAGTTCACCGACACTTCGATGCTGCGGCCGGGGAGCAAGGCATGTTCGGACGTGAACAGAATTCCCGAACTGCTCATATTCAACGTCCGTCCGGCGCCCGCTTCCTGGTTGCTCTTCTTGGTAAGAATGCGGTATCTGACCTCCCGGTCGATCGGGAAACGGCTGGACTGCCGTCGTTCACTGCTGCTGTCTTGAAGCAAGGACCTGTCCTCCGGTCTTAATTTGTCGAACATGTGTGTCAACTCTCTGACCTTCTTCAGTCTGCCTTTCAGCGCGAATCGCGACAATGGAACGAAGGACCCCTTTTCGCGGTGGTACCCCGACGCAAAAACACGGTACGTCTACGGTGCATTCCTGCGGATGGTCCGGCGGTTCCATGCCGGGTGGGTTATGATCCTAGGTATGTTCGTACTACGCAATCTCGTTATCGGCCTGTGCCTGTCCACCCTGCTGCTTTCGGCCGCATCAAAGAAACTGATCCACCCGAAGGAATTCGCGAAAGGCGCTCCATTCAGCCCCGGGCTGTTGGTGGGCGATACCCTCTATGTGGCGGGACAGACCGGAGCGGACTTGAAGACGCGTGAGTATCCGGCGGATTTCACCGCCGAGGTGCGCGCCACACTGGACCGGATCGGGCTGGTGCTAAAGGAAGCGGGAATGAGTTTCGACAACGCGGTGGCAGTGAACGTGTACCTCACCGATATGACTTTGTTCCCGAAGATGAATGAGGTCTACATCACTTACTTCAAGGATCCGAAGCCGGTGCGAACCACCGTCGGTGTGGCGAGCCTGGTCGGAAAGGCGCGGATCGAAATTACGGTGACGGCTTCGAAGTAGGGTCTGCCGGATTGCCGGATTGCCGGTCGGCGCGGGCCCGTTCGATGGCCTGGAGACGCTCGGCGATTTTCGCTTCGACGCCGCGGCCCGTGGGCTGGTAGAAGCGTGTGCCCCGGAGATGATCGGGCAGACATTCCATGCCGGGCACCGCGTCTTCGAATTGATGCGCGTGCTGGTAGCCGTGGCCGTACCCCCAATCCCTCATCGCGCGGGTGGATGCGTTGCGCAGATGCATCGGGACAGGCTCGGCAGTGGTGGTGCGCACGGTTTCCCGAACGGCGTTCAACGCGCGATAGGCGGCGTCCGACTTTGGGGCCATGGCGAGATAGATGGTTGCCTGCGCCAGGGCCTGGTCACCCTCGGGAATTCCCAGGAAGTGCGCGCACTCTTTGGCGGCCATGGCTTGTTCGAGTGCGCGGGGATCGGCGAGTCCCACTTCCTCGACGGCCATACGCACGAGCCGGCGCGCAATGTACATACGGTCCTCCCCGGCCTCCATCATGCGTCCAAGCCAGTAGAGGGCGGCATCCACGTCAGAGGAGCGCACGGACTTGTGGAGGGCGGAGATCAGGTTGAAGTGCTCCTCGCCGGACTTGTCGTAGAGGAGTAGCTTACGTTCGAGGACGTCCTCCACGGCTTCCGGCGGAATGCGGCCATCAACGGCCGCGGCGGCGAGCAGTTCGACGGCGTTGTAAGCGGAGCGCGCATCGCCGTTGGTGTGAATCGCAATCTGCTGGAGGAGTTCCGGCGCGGCCTCCACGTTGAGTTCGCGAAGAGCTTCCTCGAGGAGCGCGACGATATGTTCCTGGGAGAGGGGCCGGAGGGCGTAGACGCGCGTGCGGGAGAGCAGCGCCGAGTTGACCTCAAAAGACGGATTCTCGGTAGTGGCGCCGATAAGGATGACGTCGCCTCGTTCCACATAGGGCAGGAAGGCGTCCTGCTGGGCTTTGTTGAAGCGATGAATCTCGTCGATGAAGATCACCGTGCGGCGGCCCAGGCGGCGGGATCGTTCAGCGGCGGCCATCACTTCCTTCACTTCCTTGATCCCGCTCAGAACAGCGCTGAACGGCATGAAGTCAGCTGAGCAGTGTTGTGCGATCAAGCGGGCGAGCGTGGTCTTGCCGACCCCCGGCGGTCCCCACAGGATGAGGGACGAGACTTGATCGCGCTCGAGTTGCCGGCGCAGTGGTTTGCCCGGACCGAGGATGTGTTCCTGGCCGAGGTAGCGATCGAGAGTCGAGGGGCGAAGGCGTTCCGCGAGCGGGCGGGCAGTGGTGGCGGCGGCGTCACCAGGAATCGATTCGAAAAGGCTCACTTTTTCCACCGCTGGCGGGAGGCTTCGTAGAGGATGACGGACGCCGCTACGGCTGCGTTCAGGCTTTCGACGCCGGTGGTGGAGATGCGAAGGTCAGTGGCCGCGGACCGGAGCCGCTCGCTGACGCCATGAGCCTCACTGCCCACGATCAGCGCGACCCGGCCGGTAAGGTCGACATCGGCGAGATTCTTACCGCCGTGGGCGGCGGCGGCGAACACTTCCACGCGCTTTTGCTCCATCGCGGCTTTCAGCAGCATCGAGTCCAGGCCCGCGACGAAGGGCAGCCGGAAGAGCGATCCGGCGGCGGCACGGAGCGTCTTGGCGTTGAAGGGGCTCACCGTGCCTTTGGCGAAAACAACGCCGGAGGCGCCGAAAGCTTCCGCGGAACGAACGATCGTACCCGCGTTGCCGGGATCCTGAACACCGTCGAGGACGACAACCAGCGACAGTCCACGGAAGAGTTGCTCGATCGTCCAAGCCGGGGGCTTAACCAGAGCGATCACGCCCTGGCTGGTTTCGGTAACGGAGATCTCCCCGAACAACGCATCCGGCACCTCAAGCACCCGGACGCGCTTCAACCCTTTGACTTGGCCTTCTACCGTCGCGCGGGCCGACGCGGCAACGAGCACCGCCTGAATTTCGCAGCCGCAACGTATGGCTTCCTCAAGAAGGTGGAAGCTCTCGGCGACGCAGCAGCCTTCCGGGGTAAGGTCGCCTTTGAGCCCGGCCCGGCGGACTTCCTTCAGTAGCGGATTTCGTGCGCTGGTAACCCTTTCCACCATGCTGATCACTCGCGTCGTAGACTTGATCTTAGCGCGGGTGTCAAATGCGGAGGCTGATTACTACCGGCTTCGGGCTGGCGTTTGCCGGCATCGCAGGGCTGCTGCTCAAGACGACGCTGGATGTTTACAACGGCTCCTACATAGACGAAGCACGGCCAGCGGAAGTGATTGTGGTTTACGGAGCGGCTGGTTACGCGGGGAGGCCTTCGCCAATTCTCAAGGCCCGGCTGGATCATGCCCTGACGTTGTACCAGCGGCGGCTTGCGCCTCGCATTCTGACGACGGGCGGAGCAGGAGGCGATCCGCATTTTACCGAAGGAGAAACGGGGCGCGACTATCTGATCGGCGAGGGTGTGCCGGCCGAGCAGATCATCGTGGAAAAATCAGCCCGGTCGACGGCCGAGAGCACCGCGGCGATCCGCGAGATTCTGGGGCGGATGGATCTCCATGAGGTTATCGCGGTGACCGACAGCTACCATGTGTACCGGGCGAAGCGGATGTTGGAGGCGCAAGGGCTGACGGTGTGGGCGTCGCCACGGCCGAGCGCCGCGCGCAGCGATGCGGTTTACTGGTATCTTTGTTTCCGGCAGGCGCTGGCGTACCGGCTGTGGCTGGCGGGGGTGGTCATCTGAAGTTTGCTGGGCCGTTGTACGCTGGTAGTTTCGTTCCTGCACGGAAAAGGAGTCCTGGCATTGAAATGGTTTGACTACGCCGCGCCGCGCAACCTTGACGAAGTTGCCGGCTTGTTTGCATCTCACCCGGGCGCGCTGCTGCTGGCCGGGGGCACCGATTTGATTGTGCAATTGCGCACGGGACGACGAGAGACGGGCTTCGTGATCGACGTAAAAAAGATCCCGGAGTTGAATCAGTTGTCGGCCGATGACGAATCCGGATTGACGCTCGGAGCGGCGGTGCCCTGTTACCGGATCGAGCGTGACCCGGCGGTGCGCAGCCATTGGCCCGCGCTGGCCGATGTTGCGGCGCTGATCGGCGG
>JBGSME010001180.1:0-4522 GCA_041740335.1 Bryobacteraceae bacterium
CATCCTGCCCACTGGAGCGCTTCTTTCGAACGAAGGAGAACTGATCGCCGAATCGAACAAAGGTGTAACCTACGTTCTGCGGTTCGGAGAAGTAGTTACCGGATCGGGCTCCCCGGTCGCGTCGGCAACCGCTAAGCCGCAGGAAAACCGCTATCTGTTCGTCACCGTTTCGGCCAAGAACCCAGAAACCGAATCGCCGGCCCAATCCCTTGCCAATTCGCTCGACGCCAAGTTCTCTGATTGGTACTACGTGATTCGAGGTGCCGATTTCGCCCGGCTCCGTCCGGCGACCGGCAAGGCCGCGGCACGGCCACCCGCCGCACCCGAGAGAGCCGGACCTAATCAGGCTCCGCCCCAATAAAAAAGCGCCGGGCATCCTTGGGGGAGACGCCCGGCGGTGCGGAGGAGGAGGTCCGTCGCCCACTGGAGGAGTTGGCGGAACGGACCTCGGAGGAGACTGCAAAAAATCGTTAGCCTAGGAGCCCTCCATGGCCAAGGGCCGCCAGTTCCCAGCCCGACAATCGGTACCGGGCGAGCATCGGCGGAAGCACCAGATCCACCACGTTTGGCTTTGCCGACCGGTAACAACCCGGCGCGGACACGATCGGGACTTCATCTTTGTACCCGAGCAACAAAAGGTTGCCCGGTTCCACCGGAGCCAGAAACTTTTCGATATGCGATTCGACGCGATCCATCGCGCGGCCAATCACATCTTCCGGACCTGCCGGCGCCGTGGTCGAGGCTACCAGAATCGCTGTCGGCCGGGATCGCAACATGTGCTGCAGAGCCCGAACCACAGCGCCTTCCTCCTCAACCGCGTTCATCACGAAGGTCGGCGTGATGTTGAATCGCTCCAAGCGCTGGCGCATGATGCTTTCAAACAACTGCCGCGCGCGCTCGCCCTGGATCGGATCGGTATAGAGCACGCCAACCTGCGGCGCACGAATCGGACGCGCTTGCAGAATCGGACCCCGCTCCTTCAACATATTGACCACGGCTTCCAACTGCGCCCTGGCCACGGCAAACGGCGCGCTCTTCACTGTCGCGATCCGCGTTCCCGCTTTCGCAAAACTGAAGTTCAGAATCGTCGCGATGACGATGCTGGCCGCGTTGTTGATCTGTTTCAATAATTCGTCGTCGATCAGCACGCAGCAATCGTCGACGGCGAACAGATTCGCCCGTCCGCCGGCCGCGAGGCGTATCTCTACGCTGCCGCAGCCGATCGCTTGGGCCACCGCCATAACGGCGTCGTCCTCTCCGACCTCTCCCTCCTCCAGTTCCGTGACCCATATCTCGGCCATTCCTTCTGTTTCCAGAAGCCGGATATCGTCCTCACTGATGACATGTCCTTTGGCCAGCAGTTTGCGACCGCCCGACCGAAATATGGTGCAGCACAAGATGCGACCAATCGAGTCTCTAACGCCAACGGTTTGAGCCCTCATTCGTGAACCTAGCTCCCTCTTATGTAGATCTAGTACTACTAGACCTATTGATCATACCCGAGATTGGGTTAAGTGGAAAGCCCTAGTTGCGATTTTTTTTTCCGCATTTCCAGTGGCTAATCACTAGGTATAGTGCGGGGGATCTGTGAGGTTTCTCTCGTAAGGAAACGGGTCGTTTGCGGGTAGAGATACACCCGAAAATGGGTGTTTACGGAACAGGCAGAGCTAACGCTGTGCAGGTTCTGCGATCGGGGTCGCGTCGCGCCAGAGTCGGTCTAAATCATAGTAGGTACGAGATTTTTCGGAAAAGACGTGGACCACGACGTCCCCAAAGTCAAGGACGACCCACTCCCCATTCTCGTAGCCTTCCACCGCATTCGGGGGGTCTCCGGCTTCCGCCATCGCACGCCCGACCTCGTCCGCCATGGCCTGGACCTGTCTTTGATTCGATCCGGAACCCAATACGAAAAAGTCCGCAAAGGTAGTGACCGGACGCAGGTCTAGTACTTTGATATTGGTACCTTTTTTCTCCAGCAGCGCATTCGCACAAATCCTCCACGTGGGGGTGGTGCCCGATTCCGGCATCACCACGCGTTTCGGCACGCGCTTCCTGGCCGGCGCAGCGGCTCTCTTCAGCGCGGCTTTCTTCAGTGCTACTGTCTTGATCGGACCTTTCTTTAACGGGACCCTCGGCGCGGACTTCTTCGTGGAAACCGTGTCGGCAGACGCCTTCTTGGCGCGGGGGGTGGGCTTAGCGGGCTTGGTTGAAATGCTATGTCTCCTGTCGCGTATCGTACTACAATTAGGAGGTGGTGCGTCGAATCAGCCCAATTTGGTTGTTCGCCCTGGCTGCCACATCTGTGTTGGCGCAGCCGGACGCTCCCTCTTCCGACATCGACCGTATCCGCCTGATGGTCAACGAAGGCATCCTCCCGCGCAAAGCTTTAGACGAAGCCATCGCCGCCACGGAGCGAGCCGACGACGACCGGATTCTCCAAGCGACGCTGTACGGCCATCTCACCCTGGAACAGTTGACCCCGGACCAAAGCGCGGCCATGCTGGGCGCCTCGGAGCGCCAACTCCAGCGGGCGCTCAAGCAAGTAGACGAAGCCAAGGAAATGATCGCCCAGGGCGTGCGGCCCTTCACTTCTCTTACCCCATTCCTTGAGGAACTCGATCGAGTCCGCAAGGCCCACGATGCCGCTCAGGGACGCGCGCGGCTATTTGAATCCCTGGCCGCGATGGCGGCCGCCGAACAGGAACTGGAGGCGCGGATGGACGAGGCCGCTCCGGATTCGCCGGCTTTCGCGGACCGCTACCAAGGGGACGGCGTCCTCCAACCCGGCCAGGTCCGCTACCTCGAAACAGCATTCGAGCGCCAGTTCAACCACCCCCTGCCCGTGAGCGCGCGCGGGGAGACGGCACTGCACCGCTCGCTGGGTTTCGATCATCGCGGCCGTGTCGACATCGGCCTCCATCCCGATTCGATCGAAGGCACATGGCTGCGCCGCCATCTGGAGATGTTGAAGGTGCCTTACCTGGTTTTTCGCAGCGCGGTGCGCGGTATGTCGACCGGCGCGCATATCCACCTCGGCCCGCCCAGCAACCGGATCCGCCGCGGCGATTGAATGCGGGAAACCTCCATCATTACTCCGCGTGTGCTGATCCCCCGTGATAAGATTGCCGCTCGCGTGGCGGAATTGGGCCTCCAGATTCAGGCCGACTACCCCGATGGGTCGCTGCATCTGATCGGAATCCTCAAGGGCGCCTGCTTTTTTCTCTCTGACCTCGCGCGCGCCATCCCTTCGAACGTGCGAATCGACTTCATGGGAATCTCGAGCTACGGCAAGGGCAAGACTTCCTCCGGCGAGGTGAAGGTCACCAAGGATCTCGACATTTCCCTTGAGGGAGCAGACGTCCTGATCGTCGAGGACATCGTCGACACAGGCGTCACGCTCACCTACCTCGCCCACATCCTCCAGCAGCGGAAACCCCGATCCATACAAATCGCCGCTCTGCTCGACAAGCCTGCCCGGCGCCTACGTCCTGTCCAGGTAAAATACGTTGGCTTCACCGTTCCAGACCAGTTCGTCGTCGGCTGTGGATTGGATTTCTCCGAGGACTATCGCAACTTACCCGATATTTGCGTTATCGAGGAATAGAAATTCGGCGCAAAAAAGGGCAGGCTTGCGGCTGCCCCATTGCTGCTGCCTTTACCCGCGCATCATCGCACTTGCACCGGGATCGACGTGAAGGCTCCGGACGGCGCGAACCGCAGACCCAGACCGGAGATGTCCGGCGTCGCGGTTGTGAACTCCACGACCCCGCGCCGGTTGGCCAGAATCGGGAACCGCACCAGCAGCGAAAACGCCGTGTGCCCGCGCGCAGCCAGCGAAATGATTTCCGATCCCACCGGCGACCCGAATTCGTCGCGCATTGTCACGGTGATCGCCGCCGCGTTGACGCCGCCCGTATTGATCAGAGCCATCGCCGTGGCAAATCCCTGCGTGTTATCGAACGGCAGTAGGAACCGGCTGACCGGAGGCGTAAGCCCAGCCGTAGCCTCTTGACCGTTGCGCAGGCTTCGGAACACCGCCAGCGCGCCGATCGACTTTTGCGTCACCAGTTCCGCCCAGCCTTGAGAAAGAACCGTGTCTGTGCCGCGCGTGATGATCGTACGGGATCCGCCGGGCGCCACGGTGCCGTCGAGTGTGCTGATCTTGGGTCCCGGATCACCCTCGATCCCGAGCGCCATCAGTGCGCCCGTGGCACCCCAGAACCGGATTGTGAACGGCGCCGGTTCGGTATCCCGATTCACCAGGATGATCTGGGTCTGCCAGAAATCGCCATCGGCGATTTGAGAGAGCGCGCCACCCTGGGGCGAGGCTGGATTCACACCGCCGCCGGAGACATTCAGCGCCACCGGAATCACCAGCATCGGTGCGCCCGCCCCAAGGGGACGGATGGTCACGAGGGTACTGACAGTGCCGGCCGTGAGCCCAGCCGTGTTGAACGACAGCGGGATCGCCGCCGGGGTAACACCGCTCATCGGAGAAACACCCAGCCACGGCGCGCCGGCG
>JBGSME010001181.1:0-2166 GCA_041740335.1 Bryobacteraceae bacterium
CGCAGCCGATGTCGGCAACGCGCGCGCCGCGCTCCAGTTTATCGGTCAGGCCGGGAACGGCGGGCAGCCAGTGGCTGACGAGAAAGTTGACGTAGCCGGGCCGGAAGAAACGTTCGATGGCACACGGAATCTCGGAACTCATCTCGTGGTAGGGGACGCCGCCACCGTTCCGAAACGCGTCCATCACGCGCGGCGTGTTGTAGATCGACGGAGTCGTAAAGTGAAACGCCCCACCGCAAAACATGGGGCTGTCTTCGTTGGCGAGCACGGCGGCCTGCTCATTGGTCATCTGGTAGCGGCCAGTGTGAGGGTCGCGATCGAGGTATTCCGAAGCAACCATCGCGCGGAGCCATTCACGCACGTAGCGTTCGTTGAGTTTCGTCATGGCGGCCAGTTGCTGGCTGGTGAGGGGACCGGCGCCGTTCATCGCGCGAAACAGCCCAAGCTGGTCACCAATGTAGGCAAGCGACATGGTAAACGTTCCTCCCATGTCACCGACCACTCGCATGGCCATCGTTTCCACTTGCTTCATGTTCATGTCGTCACTTCCTTCTCCGATGGTTTCGGAGTCAACTTACAACGCGCAAAAGCAGCGGCAATAGGCTCACGCCCGGAAAAAGAATGTATGATGTCTGGCAGCCACCATGATCAAGATCAGCAACTACTCGCTTAACTACGCAAAACAGATCGCGCAGGGCAAGATGGACATCTTCGGCTTTCTGGACCTGTGCCGCCGCTTGGGAATCGAAGGGGCCAGCCTGCATGTGCGGGATCTGCCGGAGACTGGGACGGCATATTTGAAGAAGGTCCGGCGGGCTTATCTGGACCGGAACCTTTCGATGTCGATGTTCACCGTGTCGACCAACTACGGCAATCCGCGCAACGGCGACCGGGCCGAGCGGGCGTCGGCGAACGAGGCGATTCGCGTTGCGATGTTTCTTGGCGCGCCGATCGTGCGCGTCTTCGCGGGATCGCCACCGGATGAAGCAGGACGGGAGAAAGCGTTCGAGCGGGCGGCGGACTCGATTCGGGCGGCGTGCGAAGAAGGCGCTGAGCAGGGGATGACGATCGGGCTGCAGAATCACAATCACGGCGCGCTGTGCCGTACTGGGGCCGAGATGTTGCGGATGGTGAAGATGGTGAACCATCCGAATCTCACGATCCTGCTGGACACCGGGCAATTTGCCGGTTCGCTTGGGGCGAGCGCGCGGACCTCGGGACTGCTCAAGGAAGAGAACTATCTCGAGAGCATCCGGATGTGCGCCCCGCTGGCGCGGCATGTTCGCGTGAAGTTCTATAATCCGGACGCCAACGGCAGCGAGCCATGGATCGACTACAACGAAGCGTTCAACATTCTGCGCGGAGTGCACTACGAGGGTTGGATTGACATTGTTTACGAGCCCGGCAAAAAGCCTGGCGATCCGGGTGAGCCGATTGAAACGGCGATGCCGCGTATTGTGCGGTTCCTTCGTTCCAAGGCGCAGTGCGTGGCGTGATCACGATCCGCGTTTGCGCGAGAGAAGCCTTGCTACACTGAAGCCTTTATGGCTTTGGGTTCGATGATTCTGATCACGTTCGTGATCCTGCAAATTTCCGTTCTGTCAACGACCATTTATTTACATCGCACGCTGACGCACCGCGGCATGGAAGTGCATCCAGCGATGGCGTTGGCGATGCATGGGTGGCTCGCGGTGTTCACCGGTATTTCGCCGCGCCAATGGGTGGCGGTGCATCGCAAGCATCATCAGTTTTCCGACAAGGAAGGCGACCCTCATAGTCCGTATCTTTACGGGATGTGGACGGTGCTGTTCGGGAATGTTTACTACTACCGGCGAACCGCCGCCGACCCCGCGGTGCTGAGCAAGTACACGCCGGACTATCGCGGAACGGTGATCGACCGCATCCCGTCCCAAGGCTCGGTGATCCTGGCCGGATGGTTGATCTTCATGGCGATGTTCGGTTGGGTGGCAGGGACGATCGCGTTCTTCGCGCAGGCGGCCGCATACATTCTGCTGAACTCGTCAATCAACAGTGTCTGCCACATGGTGGGCTACCGGAATTTCGATAACCTGGCCACGAACCTGCGATCGATCGCGCTGCTGACCGGAGGGGAAGGGCTTCACAACAATCATCACCAGTACCCGACCGCGGCGCGGTTCGCGATGC
>JBGSME010001182.1:0-3039 GCA_041740335.1 Bryobacteraceae bacterium
ATGCGCGGCGGGCAGTATCTGAACAACTGGCGGATGGCGGAACTCCACGCCAAGGAAGCGCCCGAGCGTGCACGGGAACTCGAAGCTTGGGGCGCGGTGTTCGATCGCACCAAGGACGGCCGCATTCTCCAGCGGAATTTCGGCGGCCATCGCTATCCACGACTGGCCCACGTGGGCGACCGCACCGGCCTGGAGATGATCCGGACGCTGCAGGATCACGGCGTCCATCAAGGGATGGAAGTGCACATGGAGTGCACTGTGCTCACGCTGCTGATGGACGGCGGCCGCGTGGCCGGAGCGCTGGGCTACGATCGCGAACTCGGGCGCTTTATGGTTTGGAAGGCCAAGGCCGTGGTGCTCGCCACCGGCGGCATCGGACGCGCGTTCAAGATCACCTCGAACAGTTGGGAGTACACCGGCGACGGTCACGCGCTTGCCTACAAAGCGGGCGCCGAACTGGTGGACATGGAGTTCGTGCAGTTCCACCCCACCGGGATGGTGTGGCCGCCCTCGGTGCGCGGCATCCTTGTTACCGAAGGCGTGCGCGGCGAAGGCGGCGTCCTCAAGAACAATCAGGGACGCCGGTTCATGTTCGACGACATCCCCGATCTCTACAAGAACCAGACGGCGAAGGACGAAGCCGAGGGCTGGCGCTACGTCACCGGAGACAAGGAAGCCAATCGTCCCCCGGAACTGCTGACGCGCGATCACGTGGCCCGCTGCATCAATCGCGAAGTGAAGGCCGGACGCGGGAGCCCGCACGGCGGCGTCTTCCTCGACATCGCCTGGATCAAGGAACACATCTCCGATTCCGAAGAGCACATCAAACGCAAGCTGCCAAGCATGTATCACCAGTTCAAGCAGCTTGCCGACATCGACATCACGAAGGTACCGATGGAGGTGGGCCCCACCACGCACTACGTGATGGGCGGAATCAAGGTTGATGGCGATTCGCAGATGTCCACGGTGCCCGGACTGTTCGCGGCCGGCGAGTGCGCGGCCGGATTACACGGAGCCAATCGCCTGGGCGGAAATTCACTTTCCGACCTCATCGTGTTCGGCAAGCGCGCGGGTGAGTTCGCGGTGAAGTTCGCGCGGGAGAACGGCGACGTGAAGGTGGACGACACGCAGGTGACGGCGGGATCAAAGAAAGCGCTCGCGGTGTTCGATCGCGGCGCCACCGCCGAGGGTCCGTTCCAGATCCAATACACGCTGCAGGAGACGATGCAGAATCTCGTCGGCATCGTCCGCATGGAATCGGAAATGGCGCAGGCCATCGAAGAGCTGGAAAAGCTGAAACAGCGGGCGGAAGTGGTGGGCGTGGATGGGAACCGCCAGTACAACGCCGGCTGGCATACAGCCATGGATCTCGAGAATCTGATGATTGTTTCCGAAGCCTGCGCGCGCGCCGCCATCACGCGCAAGGAAAGCCGGGGCGCGCAGTTCCGCGAAGACTATCCGGGCAAGGACGCCGAATGGGGCAAAGTGAATCTGGTTCTCAAGCGCGGAGCCGGCGGCGAAATGATCGTGGAGAAGCGGCCCATTCCGCCGCTGCCGGACGAACTCCGGGAGATCATTGAGGAGATGAAATAACATGGGGCGCGAAGTCCTCTTCCGCATCTGGCGCGGCGACAAAAGCGGCGGCTCGTTCAAGGACTACAAGACCGAGACCGACGAAGGTATGGTTGTGCTCGACGTTGTTCACAAGATCCAGGCCGAGCAGGCAAATGATCTCGCGGTCCGCTGGAACTGCAAAGCCGGCAAATGCGGATCATGCTCGGCGGAAGTGAACGGCATGCCCCGGCTGATGTGTATGACGCGGCTGAATACGCTGAACCTCGACATGCCGGTGATCATTGAGCCGATGCACACCTTCCCGGTAATGAAGGATCTTGTGACCGACGTCTCCTGGAACTTCGAAGTCAAAAAGAAGATCAAGCCGTTCAAGCCGCGCAAGCCGGACGCGCCAGACGGCACGTGGCGCATGCAACAGGCCGACGTCGATCGCGTGCAGGAATTCCGGAAGTGCATTGAGTGCTTCCTGTGCCAGGATGTTTGCCACGTTCTTCGCGAGCACCAGAAACACGACGAATTTATAGGTCCGCGTTTCTTCGTCTACACCGCCGCGCTCGAGATGCATCCGCTCGACACCGAAAACCGTCTGGCCGATTTGAAAGATCGCGACTCTATCGGCTACTGCAACATCACGACATGCTGCCGTCAGGTGTGTCCGGAACATATCACGATCACCGAGAACGCGATTATTCCGCTGAAGGAGCGCGTCGTCGATGAGTTTTACGATCCGATCCGGAAGCTGTTCCGCATCTTCAGCTAAACTTTTCACTGACACCGCAAGAATCGGATCGTTCTCAAAACGCTCCGCGGTATCCTCGATGCATGGACATGGCAATCGAGCCGTCAGCGTAAGGGCCGCGGATATCTACGCACTCTTTTGTGCGTGAGTAATTGTCCCAGCGGCGCCCAGTCGAGGTGCGGGGCCAGGGTCACGCAAGGGAGCAGGCGCCCTCGCCGATTTGGATCCGCGTGGGAGGCAATGTACAAGCTACGCGCCTACTCAGCGCGCCGAAGCCCGTTTATCCCGAAAGCGCCCGCGAGGCAGGCCGCGAAGGCACGGTTGTGATGTTGGGTGTGATTTCAGTAGATGGCGGAGCCAGCTCTAAATTCCATCGGCGGCGGAGAAGTCCGGCGCAAGAAAGACGCCTCTCCGGGAGAGTTCGGTCAGGATCACTTCCACCGCTTCTCCATCCTGCGCGGGCAGCCCGTCCGGATCGAATGCGATCGCCCCTTCCGGAGCCGCATCCGCCGACGAGCAAACCGCGATTGCGCCGGCGCCATTCAAGACACGCGAGACACCCGGCAATAAGTGGGACTCCAACTCGTCGGCCAAGGCGCGCACCTGGCAGCCGCGATCAAACAGCCTTCTCTCCAACAGCCACGCCAGTTCCGCACGCGCCGTCAACCACACTGTTACCGCGCGATGCCCGTTCCTCGCGCCTCGCTCGATCCCGGTGACGCGGC
>JBGSME010001183.1:0-3035 GCA_041740335.1 Bryobacteraceae bacterium
CCGATCCCGCCTCCGTTGCCCACGCCGTCGAATCCGTCCTGGCCAGAACCGGCCGCATCGACGTGCTGGTCAACAACGCCGGCATCGGCGGCAAAGCCGCTCCGCTCTGGGAGCAATCCCTGGAGGACTGGCAAAAAATCATCGACATCAACATGACCGGCGTCTTCAACTTCTGCAAGGCCGCGGTCGTGCCCATGCGCTCCCGCAAATACGGACGCATTGTCAACATCGCCTCCATCGCCGGCAAGGAAGGCAACCCGAATATGACCGGCTACTCCGCCACCAAGGCCGCCGTCATCGGCTTCACCAAATCCCTCGGCAAGGAAGTGGCCACCGACGGCATCTGCGTCAACGCCGTTTCCCCCGCCGTCGTGCGCACCAAAATCCTCGAACAATTGACCGCCGAACAGGTCGGCTACATGACCGCCCGCATCCCCATGGGACGCACCGGCATGCCCGAGGAAATCGCCGCCGTTGTGCACTTCCTCTCGAGCCCCGACTGTTCCTTCGTCACCGCCCAGTGCTACGACGCCAGCGGCGGCCGCGCCACTTACTGAGAATCACCCAGTGCCGATTGCGATCCCTCCGGAACTCTACGCAACCACGAGTGTCTATGACCTCCTGTCCGCCGCCGCCCTCGGCCGCGTCGCCTTTGACCAGCGCTTGGTGAACGCCATCCTCGGCCGCGATGCCGATCCGCTTCCCGATATCGTCCGCTTTGCCAACGAAGACCGCTCGCCGGATCGTGCGGATCTGTCCCTTGACCTGATTCGCCTGTTCGCCGCTCGCCCTACCCCGGATGCGCTGCCGTTTCTCATGGCCGAAATCCGCCGGTTTCCCGAGGACGTTCCCGACGAAATGGCCGAAGTTCTCGCACGCATCGGTGAGCCCGCCATCGGCCCCCTCATCGAAACGGCTGAACCCGTCGAGGACATCGGGTTCCTCCTTTCCGTCTTGGGCGTCCGCGACGATCGCATCCGCGAATTCCTTCGCGAGCTCCTCAAGAAGGATCCGCCCGAGGGCGCTTTCCTGTGCGGCTTATACGCTGACCCGGCCCTCACCCCGGACCTCGAAGCCGTGCGCGCCGAGGCGCCCGAGGCCGTCGAAGATGCCTTGGAACAGATGGAGGAAAATCCTCCGCCTACACTCGAACCCTACGACATCGCCAGCCAGTATCCTGAGGAAGAAAGTCCCGATGTCGCTCACCTCCCGGAGAACGAGCAAGTCGAATTTCTAAAGAGCGATTCCGCCGAACTGCGCGCCGAAGCTGTCATCGCCTGGACTAATCGCGAACTCGATCCCGCTCAGGTGGACTTGCTCTTCGCCGCCGCCGCCGATGATCCCGACGAAAGCGTCCGCGGCCTGGCCTGGGAATCCCTGCGCCTCGAATCCGACCAGGACCGCATCCGCCAGGCCATGCTCGCGCGCATCGAAGAGGAAAGCCTCAGCATCTTCGAACGCGCCGGCCTCGCCATTGGCCTCAGCTCCGCCGTGGATCCGAAGCTTCTGCTTCCCCATATCCAGATCGTCTACGACGACGAAACCATGCGCGCCAAGGCGCTCGAAGCCATGTGGCGTACCGAGAGCCGCATCTTCGAGCCCTACATTACCCGCCATCTCGACGACGAGGATTCAGACATTCGCGAAGAAGCGATCTACGGAGTCGGCTTCCTCGGCCTGCCCGGCGAACTGAAACGCCTCGAAGCGCTCTTCACCCACGAGCAATTTCGCAGCGATGCTCTCTTCAGTTGGATCCTTGCCGCGCCCGCGGAAAACAATCGTATCGGCATGAAGCAGCTCCGCAAACGGCTGGAGGAACTCGCCGGCGGCTTCTCCGAGGATGACGAAGAAATCGTGGATGCCGCCATTCAGATTCGCACCCACCGCGCCGGCAAAGACGCCGAATCGCTCGCGCCCGAACAACCAAAGCCCGCCGCCGCCAAGGTAGGCCGCAACGAACCCTGCCCCTGCGGAAGCGGCCGCAAACACAAAAAGTGCTGCGGCGCTTAACCGCCGCCCCTACACCTTCTCCGGAACCACATACGGCGCCCGATACGCCCGCGTAAGCAGCTTGTCCGCATCCGCCGCCCCAACGAACTTCTCCGCCGCCGGGTCGAACTCCAACTCTCGCCCCACCCGGTACGAAATGTTGCCCAGATGGCACAGCGTCGTCGAAAGGAACGTCTCCTCGATCTCCGCATGCAACGATCGCCAATCCCGTGACCGTACCGCATCGGTGAAGTTCTTCATGTGATCGAGGTCCGGCGTGTCTTCTACCGGCGGCTCCAGATGCGTGTTGCGCCCCATCAGGATCTCGATCCGTCCATCGGCGTAAACATGCATGTGGCCCTTGGTCCCGAAGAACTCCCACGACATCGGCTCCGTCGTGTAGAGATCGCGGATCTCACCGATAATGTGGCTCCCGTCTTCGTATGTCCACGTCGTCGTCTGCGTGTTCGGGGTCTGCGCCTGATCCTTGTATCCAAACCGCCCGCCCCGCGAGTGCACCTTCACCGGCAGTTTCTTCTTCATCGCCCACCGTGAGATGTCAACCAGGTGGATGCCGTTGTTGCCCAACTCGCCGTTGCCGAAATCCCAGAACCAATGCCAGTTGTAGTGGACAAGATTCTCGTGATACGGCTGCTCCGGAGCCGGCCCCAGCCACAGGTCCCAATTGAAACTCGCCGGCGGCGCTTTCGGTTGCTTGAATCCGATCGAGTCCCGTTTGCCCGGGAAGATCCACTTGGCTTGATAAATATCGCCGATCGCGCCGGAGTGAATGATCTCAACCAGCTTCCGGAATCGTCCCCATGACCGGCGCTGCGTACCGCCCTGGCACACGCGGCTGTGCTTCCGCGCGCACTCCACCAGTTTGCGCCCTTCCCAGATGTTGTGCGAAACCGGCTTCTCCACATAGGCGTCCTTGCCCGCCTGCATCGCCCAGATCGCCGTCAGCGTGTGCCAGTGATTCGTCGTCGCGATCGCCACCGCGTCGATCTCTTTGTCGTCGAACACCCGCCGCATGTCTGATTCGA
>JBGSME010001184.1:0-3404 GCA_041740335.1 Bryobacteraceae bacterium
CCGCCGCAGCACATCCGCCGTCAGAGGCGGCATTGCCGGATTCAACTGCACCGGATCCGGCGTCGGCTGGTTGCAGATCTGGTACGCCACAGCCTGCCAATCGCTCCCCTGGAACGGCCGTTGCCCCGTAAGCGCCTCGAACGCCGTCACGCCCAGGGCCCAAATGTCGGTGGACCGCGCCGTGTCCTGGCCCAAAAACCGCTCCGGCGGCATGTACGACGGGCTCCCCACCAGCATCCCCACCTGCGTCGCCGACGGTCCCCCAGAGCTTAGTTTCGCAATGCCGAAGTCCAGGATCTTCGCCGTCCCGTCCTTTTGTACAAGAATGTTCGCCGGCTTGAGATCGCGATGGATCACTCCTCGCTGGTGCGCGAAGTCAACCGCGCTGCCTACCTGCGAAATGATGGACAACACCGTCGCCGGATCCGGCCTCTCCCGCGCAAGCACTTCCTCAAAGGTCTGCCCCTCCACCAGTTCCATCACCAAATAGGGCAGCCCGTTCCACTCGCCACGGTCGTAGATGGTGACAATCGCGGGGTGTTTCAACTGGCCGGCGGCCTTCGCTTCGTGATCGAACCGCGCGAGCGCGTCGTCATCTCCTCCGCCCAGCGCCTCCCGGCGGATCACCTTAATGGCGACCTCGCGCATCAGTTCGGCATCAATGGCGCGATAGACCACACCCATCCCGCCTTCGCCAAGCTTATTCTTGATCTCGTAGCGGCCGATTCGGTTTGCGTTCGGATTCACGTGTTCGCAGACCTCATTCTACATGGCTTGCCGGGAATGATATGGAACCACGCGTGCTCCTGAATCACCTGGAGGCACCAATATGCTGCTCTCGAACCATCACTGGGTGACCGGAGTGATCAAGGCTGCGATCTGGGCTCTGCTGGCGCTGACGCTGCTTGAAGTCTGCCGGACGCCGCTCCACTAACAGCCCTTGGACTAACGAGGAGCGGCGGCAGCGATTTCCGGAGCAACGTTGCCGAATTTCTCGAAGTTCTTCCGGAAACGCCCGGCCAGGTCCTTCGCCGCCTTTTCGTAAGCAACCGGGTCCAGCCATTGTCCGGCAGCGTTCAGGACTTCGTCGGGCACGCCAGGGCAGGACTTCGGAACCAGCACCCGGAAGATCGGGTGCGGCTCCATCGCCACATCGTTCAGCTTTCCGTCCAGCGCCGCATTCACCATCGCCCGCGTGTAGGGGAGAGAGATGCGCTTGCCTGTGCCAAACGCCCCACCCACCCAGCCGGTATTGACCAACCAGCACCGCACTTGATGACGCCGCATCCGCTCGCCCAGCATTTTCGCGTACACCTCTGGATGGCGCGGGAGAAACGGCTCGCCGAAACAGGCACTGAACGTCGCGCCAGGCTCTTTGCCCAAGCCACGCTCGGTGCCCGCTAGTTTCGCCGTGTAACCGCTCAGAAAATGATACATCGCCTCTTCCGGCGTCAGGCGCGAGATGGGCGGTAGAACCCCAAACGCATCCGCAGTCAGAAACATTACGTTCGCTGGGTGCCCGCCGAGGCTCGGCAGCCGCGCGTTGTCGATATAGTCGATGGCATACGCCGCGCGGGTATTTTCGGTGTGCGAGTCGGCGTCATAATCGAGCGCGCGCGTCACTGGATCGATCACCACGTTTTCGAGCACGGAGCCGAACCGGATCGCGTTCCAGATCTGGGGCTCGTTCTGCTGGCTCAGGCGAATGCACTTGGCGTAACAGCCACCCTCGAAATTGAACACGCCGGAGTCGCTCCAACCATGCTCGTCATCCCCGATCAGGCTGCGCGCCGGGTCGGCCGATAGCGTCGTCTTGCCCGTCCCGGACAATCCGAAAAACAGCGCCGTGTTTCCGTCGGCGCCTTCGTTGGCCGAACAGTGCATCGGAAACACGCCGCGGTCGGGAAGCATGTAATTCAGGATGGTAAAGACGGACTTCTTCAGTTCTCCCGCGTACGAAGTGCCCAGGATCAGCACGACACGGCGGGTGAAATCGATGGCGATCGCAGTCGTCGAATTCGTACCGTCCACGGCCGGGTCGGCCTGGAAATCGGGAACGAAGATGATGGTAAACGACGGGACGTGATGTTCCAGTTCCTCCCGCCTCGGCCGGATCAGCAGTTGCCGGCCGAACAACGCGTGCCATGCACGGCGTGTGATCACGCGGACCGGCAGGTTATAGTCCGGATCGGCGCCTGCGGTGAGATCCTGCACGAAGATTTCCCGGTCCTGCAAATGCGCCAGCACCTTCGTGTGCAGACCTTGGAACGCCTCGGGCGACATCGGCTGATTCACCGCGCCCCAGTGAACCGTATTCTCCGTCTGTGCGTCGCGCACCACGAACTTGTCTTTCGGGGAGCGCCCGGTGAACTGGCCGGTGCGGACGGTCAGAGCGCCGTTCTCGGCGAGGATCCCTTCCTCGCGCAGCAGCGAGGCTTCAACGAGGCTCGCGGCGTTGAGATTCCAGTGCGCTGCCTGCACATTGTGAAGCCCGTGCTGCTCTAAACCGAAGCGGCCCGGCAATCCTGTACTTCTCATAAAAAAAGTCCCATCCTCCTCCGAGCGTCCATACTTGTCATCAGTATAGCCGACACTCCCTACCTATCGGCGGAAACGAAGATATGATGGAGGTGGTATGATTTCGCGGCGGCGGTGGCTAAGAGGGTTGGCCGCGGCACCGGCGGCCTGGATTCCCGGGGCAGCGGGCCAGGTCATCGAGTTCGAAAGCGGCGGATTGCGATATCTCACGCAGACCCGCAACGGCGTCACCGTCATGTTCGCAATGCTTCCCGTGCCCATCCGTGAATACGCGGTTGTGCAGGTGGCCATCTCGAACGGCTCTTCCCGGACGTGGTCCTTTAAACCCGAAGATTTCCGCTTCGCCCGTGCCGAGGGCGGAGTGCTCGCCGCCAACAACGCCGGTGACGTTGTCCGCGGTTTCATGCGCTACGGCGGCCGCGATGATGTGGTGAAGCTGGTTACCGCCTACGAAAACGGTCTTTATGGAATGTCGCGGCCCAACGCCGCCAACGGCTACGAGGACCGCAGACAATCGGCGATGGCCGCAGTCCAATCCACACGACTGAAAGCGGCGGCCGCTGCCTCCGCGATCGTGCTCGCGCCGGTGAAGCTGAAGTCTGGAGAATCCACCGACGGGGCCCTGTTCTTCGTCACCGGGGGCAAGCATTTGGGATCAGGTAAACTTATCGCCGAGGTGGCCGGCAGCAGGTTCGAATTCGACGCCGGAAGTTAATCCCAGGTCCTGCGCGCCAAGCCTCGATCTCTGGTTCAGGTAACATCGAACTGTGGCACGTTTCGGCTGGCTATTCCTGGTGGGCGGCCTTTGCTGCGCGCAGATTGAATCCGGCTTCCATTTGACGGCGCGTCCCTGGAAGCCCCTCGCG
>JBGSME010001185.1:0-4955 GCA_041740335.1 Bryobacteraceae bacterium
GGGTGCTGACATGGCGGCTTTGCGAAGGGTATCGCTAATACCGGTCCGGGTGCAAGGGGAATGGAGTGTCCAGGGAGGCGGGGCGCGCGGTTGTTAAGCTGCGCCGGCGGTTTTGAGGCGGAGGACGCGGAGGTCCCAGGCGACTGGTTCGGGCGGGGGGTGGTGGATCTGGCGGCGGGCACGGCGAGGACGGCTGAGCGGCGGGAGTGGTACCAGTTGTCGCCGAAATGGCGGGCTGGTGTTTCGCCGTCACGGCCGCTCTCCGAGTCCCAGTCATTGGGAACGGCATCGGGCCAGTAGATCAGGTCGCGGGGGATGGAAATCTCGACCCATTGAAAGCCGGCGGGGAGTTGGTCAAAGTTGGCTTGGACGAGGATTTCGAGCAGTGCTCCGGCATAGGAGGAGGCAGCATGGATGACGGCACTATTCCTGGAGAACCAGCGGCTGCCGAAGAGGCGGGTGCCGGTGGAATCGAATATCGGGTGACGCGAGCTTGCGATTCTGTATGCCAGGAAGTGCCCGTTACAGAGGCAGGCCATATTCGAGACTGTGGAGCAGATCCTCGACTTTGTCGCAGCCTTCGCTGGTGACCATTCTGTGGATGGGCGCCTGGTCTTTCAGGAGTTGGTGCGGTTTGGTGAGCCAGTTGAAGGCGGTGTCTTCGTCTTGCCAGATGGAGATGGCGAGCGCGATGACGTGTTCGGCGTTTGGGCGAAGGCTGGAGGGGATGAAGTTGAGGAGTTCGGCTGCGCGGGCACTCAGGAACTCGTTCGAGCTGCGCCGATCAAGCGCCGGCTGGGGCGCGGTGGACATGGCAGTACTACTGGACCCGGTATGAACGGGTGGGCGGAGAGGCCTGACCAAGGCCCAGTGTATGGAGGTAAGGAGGAATAGTCCATAGGGAAAAACCCTGGAGACACGGACTTGAATCAGGGTGGGCGAGGCCCCTGTTTGCGTAGGTTAGGCGAGTAAGTCGTTTACTACGCTGCCGTGGACATCGGTTAGGCGGAAATCGCGGCCTTGGAAACGATAGGTCAGCTTGGAATGGTCGAAGCCGAGTAAATGGAGGAGGGTGCCGTGCAGATCATGGACGTGGACCTTGCCTTTGCCTACGTTGAAGCCGAGTTCGTCTGACTCGCCGTGGACGAGACCGGGTTTCAATCCGCCGCCGGCCATCCACATGGTGAAGGCGTTGGGATGATGGTCGCGGCCATCGCTGGTGCCGCCTTGGACCATGGGTGTGCGGCCGAATTCGCCGCCCCAGATGACGATGGTGTCGTCGAGCAGGCCGCGTTGTTTGAGGTCCTTGACGAGGGCGGCGGAGGCGCGATCGGTGTCGGCGCAGTTTATTTTGAGATCCTTCACGAGGTTGCCGTGCTGGTCCCAGGCTTCGTGGTAGAGCTGTACGAAGCGGACGCCGCGTTCGACGAGGCGGCGGGCGAGGAGGCAGTTATTCGCGTAGGAGGGTTTGCCGGGTTCAGCGCCATACATTTCGAGGGTGGCTTTGGACTCCTTGGAGATATCCATTAGTTCAGGCGCGGAGGTTTGCATCCGGAAAGCCATTTCGAAGGAACTGATGCGCGTTGCAATTTCGGGGTCGCCGGTGGCATCGAGCCGCATTTGATTGAGGGACTTGATGCTATCGAGGGAGTCGCGCTGGAGTTGGGCGTCGGCACCGGGAGGATTTGAGAGATACAAGACCGGATCGCCGGATCCGCGAAATTGGACCCCTTGATACACGGTGGGGAGGAAGCCGGATCCCCAACACTGGCTGCCGCCGGAGGGACCTTTCTTGCCGGAACTGAAGACGACGAAGGCGGGCAGATCCTTCGATTCCGAGCCGAGGCCGTAGACGACCCAGGCGCCCATACTGGGGCGTCCGAATTGCTGGGTACCGGTATTCATCAGCAATTGGCCGGGGGCGTGATTGAACGCGTCGGTGACCATTGATTTGACGATGCAGAGGTCGTCCACGATTCCGGCGGTGTGGGGGAGGAGTTCGGAAATCAGGGTCCCGTTGGAACCGGCTGGATGGAACTTATATTTGGGGCCCATCAGCTTCGAATTGGGATTGATGAACGCGGCGCGGTAACCTTTGAGCAAGTCAGCGGGCGGGAGAGTCCCATCGAACTTATCGAGTTGGGGTTTGTAATCGAATAACTCGAGGTGGCTTGGGGCGCCAGCCATGAAGAGAAAGATTACGTTCTTGGCTTTGGGCTGATGATGCGGCTTACGGGCGGCCATGGGGTCAGCGGTAGCGGCCATCAGTTGGTGCATGGCGGTGGAGCCGAGGCCGATGCCGCATTGCTGGAGGAACCATCGGCGGGCTGGCAGGAGGGATTGTCTCATGGCGGTTACTCCTTGGTAATCGTTTCGTCGAGGTTCAGGATAACGCGGGCGACGGCGGTCCAGGCGGCGAGGCCGGGGGAGTCCGCACCGGAGAAGTCGGCGGCTTTCAACTGGCCGGACTGGAAGCGATCGTACTGGGTCCGGAGGAGCTTGAGCAGTTCGGCGGACTCCGCTTCGGCGGGTTCGCGGGAGACGCAGCGGCGGAAGGCGAAGTTGAGGCGCAAGGGATCGGAGGAGCCGCCCTCCTGAAGGGTTTTTCGGGCAAGGGCGCGGGCGGCCTCAAGAAAGAGCGGCTCATTGAGAGTGGTGAGGGCCTGGAGGGGTGTGTTTGAACGCGAGCGCCGGACGCAGGCCATGTCGCCGTTAGGCGCATCGAAGGTTTGCAGCATCGGGTAGGGCACGGACCGGTAGCGGAAGGTGTAGAGGCCGCGGCGAAAGCGATCGGGTCCGGTTGCTTCGTTCCAGATTTTGGGGCCGTAGCTGGCGGGGGGTTGAAAGAGGAAGTCCGGCGCGGGCGGATAGACGGGCGGGCCACCGAGGGCGGGATTGAGAAGTCCGCTGGCCGATAGGGCGATGTCGCGGACGATCTCGGCTTCGACGCGGAAGCGGGGTCCGCGGGCGAGGAGACGGTTGTAGGGGTCGATTTCGTTGAGTTCCTTTGAGACGCGAGAGGACTGGCGATAGGTGGCTGAGTTCACGATGAGGCGGTGGAGGGATTTTACGCTCCAGGGTTTGGCGCCCTTGGCGGACGGCTCCATGAATTCGACGGCGAGCCAGTCGAGCAACTCGGGATGGGAAGGCGCTTCGCTTTGGCGGCCGAGGTCTTCGGAGGTGGCCACGATCCCGGTACCGAAGTAAGCCTGCCAGACGCGATTGACGAAGGCGCGGGCGGCGGTGGGAGAGCGGCGATCGACGAGCCAGCGGGCGAATGTCAGTCGCGTGGGGGACGCGTTTGGGGGAAGTGGGTTGAGGAACGAGGGAACGCCGGGAGTCACTTCGCGGATGGGTTTGAGGAAGTCGCCGCGAGCGAGGATGGAAGTTTTGCGGGGTTCGGCACGTTCATTGAGGACGAGTTGGGAAGAACCTTCGGGGAGTTGGCGGTAGAGTTCGGCGATGCGCGGGTCGAGACGGAGCGGGGCGGGCGGGCGAGGATCGGCATCGGCGGTAAAGGAGACGCGCATCCGCCCGAGGTTGTAGTTTTGGTTGTCGTCGGAGTTCCAACCGCCGTGTTTCTGGGAAAGGTAGACGGTGACTTTGTTGGGCTTTTCGATGGGGGTTTCGAGGAAGAAGACGGCGGCGCGGGGCTGATTGCGGAGAACGGGTCCGCCGTCGTGGCCCCAGGCGGTTTGGTCGTTACCGTCGATGGCGTAAGCGATGGGACCAGTGACGCGGGGCTGTTTCTTGCCGGCGCGCTCGTCTTTGTCGCGGGCGAAGGTGGGGATGGCTTGTTCGGGGAGATCGAGGTCGGCTGCGGCGCGGGCGATCTTGTGTTTGGTTTTGGCGCCGTCGGCGGCGGTGTGTTCGACTTCGAATTCGGTGAGCGCGCCGGTGCCGCGCGGGGAGCGTCCGGGTCCGCCAAGCGGGAGGTTCGGATCGTTAAGGAGGTCGAGGCGGATGGCGGTGACGCGGGGGAGATTTGTTTTAAACGTAAACTCCGCTTTGTGTTTGGTAGGAGCGTAGCCGGCGGCGAGCATGGAGAGGTCGGATTGGAGGATGTACTTTTGGCCACCGGTCGAAATGTCATCGACGTTGGGCTCCATGGGAGTCCATTGGGTGTTGTCCGGCAAGGGGGTGGTTTTGGGGAGGGAGGCTTCGATACTGCGAATTTTGCTGAAGATTTCGGTGCGACGGCGCTGTTCGGCGGCTGTATAGACGGCGATGTTGGATTCGTGCGAGTTGTTGAGGAACGCGAAGATCCGGTAGTAGTCTTCGTGGGTGAAGGGATCGTATTTGTGGTTGTGGCACTGGGAGCATTGGACGGTGAGGCCGAGGACGGACTTTCCGATTGCGTCGATGCGATCGAACATCGCTTCCATGCGGAACTGTTCGGGCTCAATGCCGCCTTCCTCGTTAATCATCGAGTTGCGGAGGAAGCCGGTGGCGACGCGGCTGGACTGGGTGGCGTCGGGGAGCATGTCACCGGCGATTTGTTCGATGACGAAGCGGTCGTAGGGCAGATCGCGATTGAAAGCGCCGACGACCCAATCGCGATAGAACCAGACCCAGCGCTGTTTATCCTTCTCAAAGCCGTCGGAATCGGCGTAGCGGGCGGCGTCGAGCCAGTGGCGTCCCCAGCGTTCGCCGTAGTGGGGTGAGGCGAGGAGGCGTTCCACCTGGCGTTGGTAGGCGCCGGATTTGGTGTCGGCGAGGAAGGCGTCGACGTCGCTCGGGGTGGGCGGGAGTCCGGTGAGATCGAGAGAAAGGCGGCGAAGGAGAGTGACGCGATCGGCTTCGGGGGAGGGTTTCAGATTCTCCTTTTGAAGGCGGGCGAGGATGAAGTTGTCGACGGGATTGCGGGGCCAATTGCTGGAGACGGCAGGAGGGTGGGGGCGCTGCGGAGGGACGAAAGCCCAGTGGGTGGGAGCAGCGGCGGTGGCGGGCGCGGA
>JBGSME010001186.1:0-2024 GCA_041740335.1 Bryobacteraceae bacterium
GCGCCCGCGCCGCCGCCACCGACGGCCCGGCACGCTCATCGAGACAAGGATCCTCCGGCGACAAACGATCCCGGCACCGTGGCCTCAGTGTGCGCGGAGCATTGCTCGGGCCGGGCATCACCGCTTCCGCCGCCAGTGCTCGCGGCGAGAGAATCCAATATAACACGTCGTAACCCTCCGGCCCCGTTACCGTGTAGAATCCGGGCGCGGCCGGAATCCGGTAAGTGGCGCCGGCTTCCACCCGGTGCCCAGTCTCGGATGCATCCCCCGGAAGCAGCCATCCCGACGTGCCGCCCGACCCGGTGGAGTAGACATACAGCCACCCCGCGGACGCCGACGCAAAACGAAACCGGATGCGATCCCCGTTGTCCAGCACAGTTCGCGGATCCACGGCCTTCCAGGCTTGGTTCGCTTGCTGGTCCATTCGCTCAAGCACGACTTCGACACCGGTACGTTCGGCTGGCATCGCCGCCGCTAGCGGAATCAACGCCAGGAACAGAACCTTATTCATGACGCAAGTCGATCTCGAGAACCAACCGCTCCGATGGACCCGACGAGGCCTTCACCGCGTATACGGAATGCTCCGGCTCACCTTCGGAAACATCGGTTCCCATCTTCGCGATCTTGATGTCGCGGCCGATCAACTGCCCGTCGCGCAGCATCTCGATCTGCCGGTTAAGCGCAAGCAGTCGCGGAGCCTCCGCGGGCGCATCGGGCGACTGGCCGGAACGAATCGCCTCGCCCAGGCTTCGCGCATCTTCGTCGCGCTCGGTCAATACCACCAGCAACTTCTCCGAGCCGGGGTTGCCATCGAACTCGAAACAATACGAACCCGGCACCACCTGCGTGCGCCCGCGGCGGATCGCATTCGTCTGATCGGGCATATCGGCAGACGGCAGCAGCACCTGCCATGCGCCCGTGGTGCCCTGATTGAACACGTAGAGGAAGCCGTCCCGATTGGCCGTCAAATCAATGGCGACACAATCGCCCGTATGAAATGCCGTGTCGGGATCCACCGGCTTGCGCATCTTGGCCGCCCGGTCTGTAACTTGCATGACGTTATATCGCACTCCGAAATGCACGGCGGAGGCAGTGACGACGGCCCCCCCATCCGGCGTGGTCACTTGCGGACTGGATTCGGGCGGGGGCACGTGAGGACTTGCGCCGGTTGGAGCCGTAACCACCGGTGGCTTCTCAACCGCGATTCGAACCCCGTCGTCCTTCTTCGCAACTGGCTTGGCACGCGCCGCCGTCTTGCGGACGGCAGATTTTCCGGTGGATTTCTTGGCCGGAATTGCATCGCCCGCGGTGTCATCGCGATAGTACAACTCGCGCGCGGTCAGGCCCTGCGCATTCACGAATGGCGCAAGCAAGACCGCAGCCGCGGCAGCGCAAACGAAGTACCGCATCTTCCATTACCTCCGCCCACAGGCTAACATATTTAGGGCGTCCGGAATGGGCGCTAGTTTACCTTCCGCCGGCCACGGCCGCGCCCGGGCCCTCGCTGTTGGTGAGGGTCACCGTAACGCCCGTGATGCGGTTCTTGTCGCCTTCGGCCGCAACCGGAATGCGCAGTTGGAACGCGCTCCCTGCCGCGAGTCCGTTCGCCCCGGTGAAGTATTCGCGCGACCGCGCGTCAAGGGGAACCGTAAAGCTCGTAGGTCCCTCTACGTCGGTCTGAGCCGCTATCGTAAACGTGATGGTCGCGCTATTGATCTCACGCGACGATGTATGTCCGGTAGCCTGGACAGTTACTCCTCCGGCGGAATCGTCCAGACGCACCGAACTGATTACCGGCCTCGATTTCGGCACTTCCACTTTCACCGGTTGGGGCAACGAAGCAGTGCGCTGCCCAGCCACATTCATGGATGTAACACTCAGCACTACGTTTCCCGCCGTCGCCCCCACGTTGAATCGCCCTTGCCCGTCCAACACCGCGCTGGTTCTCCCCGCCTCGATCGTAAAATCGAGCGTCTGCTTACCGGACCCCATGAACATCATCCCCGGATCCGCAAAGCCCGGGC
>JBGSME010001187.1:0-6703 GCA_041740335.1 Bryobacteraceae bacterium
AAAGCGGTTCCATTTCGAGACGACAACCGGGCTATTCAAAACCGGTCTTCTGAAAAAGATGGAAAGCCGGAACTGGGTGGCTAACGTGGTTGTGGCCCAGGATGACTACACATGGGCGCAGGAGGGGGCGTTGCGGCCCTACATCGGGGCGGTGACGACGCAGATGGATTTGAATACGACGAACCCGGTGACGTCGAAAGTGGAGCAGACGCTCGACACCTGGGGGAACATGATTCAGCGCAAGGTGTTCGGGTACACGAGCCTGACGACGCCCGTGGAGACGTATGCCGTTACGATTGCCACCACGCAGGCGCTTGTGGACCGGTATATTCGCAATCGTCCGGTGTCGGTGCAGACGCCCGCCGGAACGACGACCTATGTGTATGACGACTACAGTGGCAGCAACGAGCTGGTGGAACCGACCGGATTGACGCAGCACGATTCCGGGAACTTTGGAAAGACTTTTACGGTCCGTGGGAACGCGACTTCGGTGACGGCACCGGGAATGCCCGTGCAGAAAACGAAGTTTGACATCACGGGAATGGTAGCCGAGAGCAAGCAAGATGGCACGGGGCACTCGGTCTCGATGACGCTTGCAAATAACAACGCGGTTCCGCAAACGATCACTCCGAACGGCGATCCGACCAAGAACATCGGGATGACGTGGAACTCGTTTCTCGGGATGACGGGCGTTTCAGGACCCAACGGGGCGAGCGTGACCACCGGGTTTTCGTCGGGACGTCCGACTTCGAAAACGTCGCCACACGGAGCGACCACGACCTACGGGTATTCGAATACCGCGCCCCAAATGACGGAGACGACGAACGGACGTTGGACAAAGACGACCTTGGATGGCTTCGGGCGTCCGGTGAAAGTTGCATCCGGGTACGGCACCGGAACGGGGACCACGATCTCGATTGCGGAAACGGTGTACGAGCCGTGCGGATGTTCGCCGATGGGCAAGGTACGGAAGGTGTCCGAGCCATACGCTCCCGGGCAAACGCCGATATGGACCGAGTATGTTTACGACGCGCTGGGGCGCAGCAAGTCCGTGAAGCAACCCAACGGGAACGGGACGTCGCTATACCAGTACGAGGGCAACCGGGTGACAACGACGGACCCGGCGGGGAGATGGAAGCGTTTCACCTCCGACGCGCTGGGGAACCTGACAAAGGTGGAGGAGCCAAAAGACCTGAGCGCGACTCCGCAAACGAGCGGCAATTGGGAGACGACCTACACCTACGATGGGAAGCGGCAGTTGACAGGCGTGAGCATGGTTCGCGGGGGAGTGACGCAGATACGGACGTTCACCTACAACTCGGCGGGCAAGATGACGTCGAGCGTGAATCCGGAGAACGGGACCACGACATACACGTATAATGCGGACCAGACGCTGTTTTCGCGGGAGAACGCGGGCGATGCGAAAGCGGAGTACTCCTACAGACGGGCACAATCGGGCAACGGAGATCCGTCGATACAAGAAGGTGAACGGCGTCTGGCAACAGGACACGAGCCAGACGACGACACTGTATTGGGACTCGGCGCCGTTCGCCGAAGGAGTGCTGACGCAGGGCCGGCTGGCGGGGGTGCAGACGAATCAACTGGGAACGTGGAAAGAGAGCTTCAACTATTCGGTAAGCGGGTTGGTGACGAAGAAGAAGCTGATGTTGACGCTGCCGGGGCTGGGAGCCGAGCGGACACTGCAATCGACCTACGGGTACAATAACGAAGGGCAGATGACGTCGATGACGTACCCGACGGTTGCCAATTCGACGGGGCGTACGCTGACGACGGGGCTGGACGCGATGGCGCGGCCGGTATCGATGAGCGACAACCAGAACGAGGTTACGGTGAATTCGGTGGGTTACAATCACCGGAGCCAGATGACTTCAATGAGTGGACCGGCGGGAACGGTAGGTTGGGGATTCAACGAATTGGGGCAGTTGACGAGCATGTCGGCGGCGGGGATCACCGAGACTTACTCGTATGCGCCGGGTGCGAACAACGGGCGGATCGTGAAGAAGGTGACCAATGGGGAAGAGGTGGTCTATCAGTACGACGCGGTGAACCGGTTGATCCAGTCGACGGCGCAGAGTTGGGTAGAGACTTACTCGCACGACGGGTTTGGGAATCTGGTGGGGCGGACGGGTCCGAACCCGATCAGCCTTCCGATCAATCCGGCGACGAATAAGTTCAGCGGTGCGAGCGATCACGACGCCCGCGGGAACTTTGTGGCGAACGGGACCTATCAATACGACCTGGAGAACCGGTTGGCGATTGCGAACCGGACGTTGGATCAGGGGAACGATTTGTATGCGTATGGGCATGGGAACAAGCGGATCTACAAGCGGGTGGAGCAGGACGGGCAGGCGAACAAGCACTACGTGTTCCTGTATGGGGCGGGCGGGGAGCGGATCGGTCACTATGAGGTGACGTCGACGAGCGTGGTACGGCTGACGGAATGGTATTACTTTGCGGGGCGGCAGGTGGCGGAGTCGATGGGGACGATATTGGGGGTGGTGACGGACCGGTTGGGGAACGTGCGGAAGCGCGGGTCGACGACGTTGGATTACTATCCTTATGGGCAGGAGAAGCCAGGGCCGACGGGGAATGAGGTCGCGAAGTTTGGGACTTACTTCCGGGATGCGGGGACGGGGTTGGATTATGCGGACCAGCGGCATTATGCGGCTACGTATGGACGGTTTATGAGTCCGGACCCGTATCAGGCGAGTGGGGGGCCGGGGGATCCGGGGTCGTGGAACCGGTTTGCGTATGTCGGTGGGGATCCGATGAATCGTGTGGATCCAACTGGGCTGGACTACACGCTTCCGGACGGTCAACCATTTGATCCAAGCAACCCTGGGAACGTAAGCCCCGGAGGGACGTCAACGACGGTGACTGCGAGCGCACCAGTTTTGACCTTCCAGTTCGCTCAGCAACCTTACGGCTTGGGCGAGGAGAACGAGGTGCCTGCACTCTGCATGCAGAGAATTCCGGGCGTCGCTGGGCTTGCACTGAGCGTTCTGACGTGGGATCACGAATGCAACCAGTTCATGTATCCGGGCCATCCATTGTACGAAGCGGCTCTAAGAGCGGATCAGGCCCACGCATGTAAGCAGGGTGTCGACCAAGCTATTGCCGAGACTCGACGGCGATTGAGTGACTACCTCAACACCTGGGTCCCCGATCCCGACCACTCAGTTGTCGCGTTGGGTGTGAAGGGCGGTATTGGCGTTCGTGCTCGAGGGAATTGCGGCGGGATTCGAGGGAGCCTTAGTAGGTGGGATTATCGGGGCTGTGACAACCGCCGCTATGACGGCGATAACTGATCCGGTTTTCTACCCAGTGACGCAGGGACTGATAATGACAGCAGCGGATGTTGTCCTGGCTGACTGGCAGCGGATGGGAAATGACCGCTGCGAGGGCCGGATTCCTGAAATGCGCGAGATTCCACGTTGAGATGTGCCAACCAGAGGATGGCAGGTTCGCTTGAGACTAAGAAGGTTTGCATTCGAATACAAGTTGCTGGTATTCCTTGCCATGGATGCTGCGCTGCTCCTTTAAGAGTTGTCACCACTTGATTGGGTCAAAGTTACAGCGGATCCTCTGTACTTCTGGGCTCCGTTCGCTTTCCGTGGCATTGGGTCCTTTCTTCTGGCGGTCTTCTGGGAATTTATGGAGTGGCGGAAATCTGAGTAGGCAATTGATCGCCGACGCCCGGCGATGAAAAGGAGCTGTCGTGACGCTGCCGGGGCTGGAGCCGAGCGGACATTGCAATCGACCTACGGGTACAATAACCGGATCACCTGAGCGACCTCAACAAGCGGCCGCCTCCGACAAAATGACCGTCAGTAACCACCCGCCCATGCCGCCCTAGCCGAGCTTCTCGACAATCTTGTATTGGCTGATGGTTGAGCCGATGTGCAAGACGCCGCAATTGTGGCGTCAACCGCTGCCCGTGTCAATTCTTGAGTGTAAATTGGGTTGCCGAGATCAACCGCATCAAGGCCCTCGCGCAGCAACTCATCGGCTCATTCCAAAACGCCCTCAACGCCCCCTACTCAATCAACGTCAACAGCGCCAGGCTCCCCAACCCCGCGCGGCTCGAAACCGCCATGCGCAACCGCACCGTCGGCGACCACGGCGAACTCACCGCAGCCTTCCAGCAAACCTTCGGAGCCCTCCCCGCACCATCCGACGTTCACCCCGAAGAGCGCAACCTGATCGACGTCGACGACACCCTCGCTATTGACCAACGGATGACCCTCAAAGCCGGCGACGCCGCAGCCGACAAAGTCCTCGACGCCGCGCTATGGGGGGGCGTCAATTCAATTCTCTAGCTTTAATCGTTTTTCTGTAGCATAGACCTAGTCGTACAATGCAAACGGAAAGTAGGGCAGAGAGGCAGCGAAATCAGGATCACGGTTTCGGGTCGGCTACCGGGCGAAGAGCGGGCTTCCGCCACTCGCGCAGAAGCTCGTAGCACGGGCGTTCGAAGACATTTCGTTGTGCGCCCTACAAGCCGAGCCTTCTTCCCAAAAAAAGTGGCCCGTTCGACCAGCACCGCTGCCGGCCGGACGGGCCACCTGGAACGCTGCCCGATGCGGATCATTAGCTGACGCGATCGGTCCGCAGGTTATTCGTCACTTTGAAGACGCCCGAGACTCCGTTGGCCCGGATGTTGGCCACGTTCCGGTCCGCGTCGTTCATTACGACACCTTCGAGCGTCACTTCCCCGTTGCGAACCAGGATTCGGATGGAGGGCTGCGTGCCCATTCCATATCGGTCGAGCCCCGGATAGCCGTAGATGGCGCGCAACACACCGAAGCGGATGCGATCGTCGAAGCGCGACAAGGGCAGCACTTCGATGTTGTTTACCACTTGCGTGACGCCTTCGATCCGCTTCACCACGTTCTCGGCGCTCGAGCGAAGCGTTGGCCGCGTCACGTCTCCCGATAGCGTCACCACGCCATCGTCCACGCGAAAAGTGAAGTTGTCGAAGACGCCGTAGAACGGGAGCATCACCAGTTCGTGGCGGACCTTTTTCGCCAGCGCCTGCGTGACTTCGGTCTGCTCTTCGCCAATCGAAGCGGTTTGTGCCTGTGCCAGCCAGGGGGCGGCAAACATCGCGCCCGCCAGCATCATATTCGAAACAGTGTTGATTGTCCGTTTCATTTGCGTTCTCCTTACGACTAGTTCTACGCGGGGGAGGAGAACGCAGTTTCGCTGCAAGACCGCTTTTACGAAACCTTTACGAAGTCTTCAAAACCGGCGGTCGCCGATTGTACCGTCTCTTGAGTCTCGCGTTCGATCTCAAATACGGGCTCTTCGCTGCCCGCGAAAACGATGGCCTCGTCGATGTGCTCCGCATCCACCGGCTGGCTGATCGCCGCTTCCAACTGCGCCAAGCCTTCAGAGACAGGGGCTTCTGCTTCTGCTTCCGTTGGCGCTTCCGCAACAACGGCTTCCTCCACTTCTTCCGCTACTGCTGCTGGGGCCAATTCTTCTGTCGCCGCTTCCGCTAAATCGGTGAGTGCCGGCTCCTCGGCCACCTCGACGGCCTCTTCTACCGGCGCGAGCTCTGCCGCGGCGGCTTCGACTGTTTCAGCGGCCGCCAGTTCCTGCGTTTCGGGCGCAATCTCAACCGGGGGCTCTAAGGCTTCGGCGATTTCCGCGGTTTCGAATAGCGCGGCCCCGTCTGGTTCCGTTTCGAATTCTGCCGTTTCCGGTGGCGTCAGTTCGGACTCCACTTCGCCGTTCAGCTCCAGTTCGCCCGGCGCTTGCGCGATGAGATTCACCGGCGAGGGCGAAATCAACTCGAGGCTGGTTTCGGCGTCGGCAAAGCGGCGCGCTCCTCGCAGTACGCGGTTCTCGAGGGTTCCCATCGCCCGGTTGTAGCCTTCCACCGTGCGCGACAGATTTTCGCTCACGCCGGCCATCTCGCTGGTGAACACGGAGAGCCGCTCATAGAGGTTCTGCCCAAGGTCCCGCACCAGGCGCGTCTGATCGGCCAATTGCTGCTGCTGCCACCCGTAGGAGACCACCTTCAACAAGGCGATCAGCGTGGCCGGCGAGGCGAAGAAGACTTGGCGGGCGGCGGCTTCTTCAATTAGGCCGGGCTGGCGTTCGAGCGCCGAGGAGAGGAAGGCTTCGTTCGGGACGAAGGCCACCGTGAACTCCGGCGCTCTCTCCCCGCGCGGCAGTCCCAGATTTTCGACGTGCCCGCGGAGGGAAACCGAATGCTCTTCGAGTTTCCGTTCGCGCTCTTCCTCCCCGGCGACCCGGAGCGATTCGAGATACGCGCCCACCGGCGCCTTGGCGTCCACGGCGAGATAGCGCGATCCGGGAAGCTGAATGGCGAGATCGGTCCGGTCCGGGGCTTCCGAGGTGGTAAATTCGCAATGCTTGCCCACTCCGGCCAGTTCCACAACCTGGCGCAGGTGCATTCCGTTCCAGCGGCTGGGAACTGGCGCCGGCGCCCGCAGAGCACCGATCAGCCCCTTCACCTGGCTGCTCAAATTGTCGAGATCCTGTGCCCGGCTGCGATCGATCTGATGCAGTGCGGCGTCTACCCGTTCGAGCGATTCGCGAAGGGGACGGACGGCCTCTTCGATCACTGCCCCGTCCACCCGGGCTTCGAACACGCCATTCGGCGCCAGCGCGGCAATCGGAGCCTGTTCGGCAGCTGTCGCCTGCGCCGCCG
>JBGSME010001188.1:0-6383 GCA_041740335.1 Bryobacteraceae bacterium
CGGCTTGAGGATCGGGCGTGGCTGCCAGCCGCTGCGCCCATTTGCCGCTCTGATCGATGACGAAGGGGCTGTTGAGCAGGGCGAGCGGCTGGGCGGGCGTGTTGGTGACGTCACGCTGGCCGCGGGTGGATGAGGGCTTAGGGAAATCGAAAACCTCGAGGAAGGGATTGGTGGCGTTGCGCCGGATCTCGAGATAGATGCTGCGGCGCCGGTTGCCATCGAGCGGCCCTTTGGGCTTGTCGCCTTTGGTAGCGCCGGTGTCGTGCGCATAGTAGACATCGACGGAGGGCCCGAACATGACGGGATCGAGTTCGCCGGAAGCGGCCAGGATACCGTCGCGAACTTCTTCGGATTCCAGGCGGCGGATTGACTGGTGGGAGTAGAGCCGATTGGCTGGGTCCAGCCGCTGCGCGTTTTCGGAAACAGCTGTGCTCAGGCGGTAGGCGCGTGAGTTGACGAGCAGGCGGACCATTTTCTTGACGGACCCGCCATCGTGAATGAAACGCTGCGCGAGCCAGTCGAGCAACTCCGGGTGCGACGGGGCGGCGCCGAGCTTGCCGAAGTTATCGACGCTGGTTACGATGCCGGTGCGGAACAGATGCTGCCAGAGACGATTCACCATCACACGTGATGTAAGCGGGTTGTGAGGGTCGGCGACCTGATTGGCGAGCCGGAGGCGGGCGAGGCCAACATCGGTGTAGTCACTGCCGCCCAATGCCGTCAAATACCGCTGCGGAACGGGATCGCCGAAATTTTTGTGGGAACCGCGGATCAGCAGTTTCTGTGGAGGGGGAGCTTCGTCGAACACACCGGGAGCGCGGCGGGCGACCGGGATTTCGGCCTCCAGGCGGCGGTAGTCGGCGATGAGCGGCGCGGCGGTGGGCAGAAGGGGTAGCGTGTTGGGGAGGAAGCCGCGGCTGACAAAGAAGTGGAGGAAGGCGGATTGCTCTTCGGTGATCCGGCCGGCGGCCCATTGGCGGATGGTGGCAGCGAGCAGCGAGGCGGTGTTCTGAGGCGAAGCGTTGCTTTCGAGGAGATGAAGCGCAGGGTTGGAGTCTTCCTTGGGAGTAAGTTCGTTGTTATGGAAGACGACGCGCTGCGCGCCGATCCAGGAGCGGCCGTTCCGTTTCGGCTGCGGCTTGGGTGTGAGGGTGTTACTTTCGGCGTCGTGTATGAAGTGAGTGACGTCGTCGAGAGTGGCGAACTCGATATAGCCGGTGAAGCCTTTCCAGAAAGTGGTGTCCCAGCGGACCCAGCCCATCTCATCTTTCTTCGGGATGTATCGAAGATGGTAGATTCCGCCTCGGGGCACGGCGTAGTTTTCAATGATCAGTTGCGCGAAGCTGAAGTTACCACCGAGGAGGCGGAGGCTGATGGAATCGGTTTCTATCTTGAAGCGCGGCGAGGCGATGACCCCGGCGTGTTTGTTCGAGATCAAATGCGTATAGACACCGCCCGGGTAGATACCGCTGACGACTTGATCGCCCTCGGGCAGCACCGAGAACTCGCCAGGCGCGGAGGGTTCGGCGTGGAACCCGACGCCGTGGCCGATCCATTTGCCGAAGTTCGTACGAAGGTCCCAGGCTGTCGTGAAATTGGCCGAATTAAAGGCTTTGCTATCCGCAACGGCGCGGGCGGCGGGGAGCAGCGCGGCGATTTCCTCGATGGCCTCTTTCGGCAGGCGGGACGAGGCGGCCAGCCAATCGGCGGCGAGGGCCTGTCGAATTGCCTGCTTGCGCTTGCCGAGCGCCTCCTGATTGCGGTCGAGGAGCGCGGGATCGTCGATGGCAACTTGGGTAGGACGGGCGCCGGCGAAGATGCCGAAGACCGCGTAGTAGTCGCGCTGGCTAATGGCATCGAACTTATGATCGTGACAGCGGGCGCAGGAGATGGTGAGCCCTTGAAAGGTCTTTGAGAAGACATCCACCTGATTGTCGGTCCATTTGACGCGATCCTCCCAGGGGTCTACCGGCTGGAAACCATGCTCTACCATGCGCAGATGCGCGGAGCCGATGATGGATTCGTTGAGGCCTTCGCGATGATTGATACGCGGATTGGGGAGAAGGTCGCCAGCGAGATGCTCGCGAATCAACTGGTCATACGGCAAGTCACTGTTAAAGGCGCGGATCAGATAATCGCGGTATTGCCAGGCTTCGGGGATGTCCGGATCGCCTTCGGAGCCGTGCGATTCCGAGTAGCGCACGAGATCCATCCATTTCCGCGCCATGCGCTCGCCGAACTGCGGCGACTCAAGGAGGCGGTCGACGAGGCGCTGGTAGGCGTTGGGCGAGGTGTCGTCGCGAAAGTCCCGGATGTGTTCGGGCGAGGGCGGGAGTCCGGTGAGATCGTAGGTGAGGCGACGAAGCAGCGTGAGGCGATCGGCTTCCGGCGCCGGCTGGAGATTGGCGGCCTCCATGCGCGCGAGGAGGAATGTGTCGACCGGGCTCAGAGCCCAGTTCGCATCGCGGACCGAAGGCGGCGTCACCGCGCGGACGGGCTGCCATGCCCAGTGATCGCGCCGGCGCTGATGGAGATTGAAGCCGCGGGCCAGCGCGGGAGTTGCTTCCGTTTCGGGTGGGAGCGGCGCTCCGCCAGTGATCCATTTCTCGATCGCGAAGATTTGTTCATCCGACAGCTTGCCGGAAGGAGGCATCGGTACGGCGAGTTGGCTGCGAACCGCGCGAAGCAGCTTACTCTGGGCGGCGTTGCCGGGAATGATCACGGGCCCGGTGTCGGACCCTTTGCGGAGGGCAGCCGTCGAATCCAGGCGTAGGCCGGCGAACGGTGTTTTCGTCTTTGCGCTGTGGCAGGAATAGCAGTGGCCGGCGAGGACAGGCCGGACGTCTTTCTCGAAAAAATCGACGTCGACCGGAGCTGAGCGCAGTGACGGCGCTGCCGCGCAGAAGGCCAAAATGGTGATCCACCGCATGATTCAAGTTCGCCGGTCCATATTCTATCGTCTTCGTGTCCACGCCTGCCTGAAAGAGGGGTTAGATGTAAATAGTGATCGAGCGAGTGAAACCGGCACTGGATAGGACACGTCGGGAGATTGGTATACTAGAGAGTCCGCGGACGCAGGGGCTAGGCAGAAATTGTTCGCTCTGCGATAACCGTGACGTGCACCATTTCTCCGATGAAGTACATCATCCTTTCGATCGTTACAGTTGGCTCGATTTTCCAGATTCCCGCATCGCTTGAGGCCGCCGAGGGGTTCACCACCGGGCAGGCCGCGCGTCTTGTGATCGGGCAGCGCACCTTTACCGCGCAGGACGTGGGCGCGTCACAAACGCTGCTGGGCGCGGTGGGCGGCGTTGCGTATTCGAACGATATGCTCGTGGTGGTGGACGCCAACCGGCTGGGGGCCACACCGATCAATCATCGGGTGCTCCTTTATAAGAACTTGTCGGCGACGCTTCCAAAGCCGGAAGATGAACTGGCGCAGACGCGGCGATGCAACGTGTGCGTGGGCGAGGCCTCGGTGGTACTGGGGCAAGAGGATTTCGACAAAGCGGATTTGAAAGCCGCGTCCGAAAAGACGCTGCGCAATCCCCTTGGCGTGGCGACCGATGGAGTTCGGCTGGTGGTAGCCGATACGGATCACAATCGGGTTTTGATCTGGAACACGATCCCTCAGACCAATGATGCCGCGGCGGATGTGGTGGTGGGGCAGAGTGATTTTAAATCTGTTTTGGTGAACGGCGGACGCAGCGGCACACCATCAGCCAGCACGTTGCGCGGACCGCAGGGTGTATGGCTGCAGAACGGCAAGTTGTTCGTGGCCGACACGGGCAACAACCGCGTGCTGATCTGGAACTCGATTCCATCGAGCAATGGCGCGTCGGCGAATGTGGTGCTGGGCGCGCCGAATTTCGAAACAGCGGTCCAGACCGATTTGACGAAGGTCGACTTCACGCCGAAGCGCAACGAGTTCCGGACGCCTGTTTCGGTGACCAGCGACGGCGCGCGGTTGGTGGTTACCGATCTGGGCAACAATCGGGTACTGCTGTGGAACGGGATTCCGACGCAGAATCAAGCGCCTCCCGATCTTGTGCTTGGGCAGCCCGATTTCACCAGCGGCCGGTCCAACAATGTGACGGCTCTGTGTGAGCCGAACGGCAAGGACGCGGACGGCAACGACACGTTTCCGCGGCTGTGCGAATCGACGATGGAATTTCCGCGATTCGCGTTGATTGGCGGCCAGTATCTTTTCGTCGCCGACGGCGGCAACGATCGGGTGCTCATCTACAACACGCTGCCTACCCAAGATGGGGCGCCGGCCGACGCGGTACTTGGGCAAATCTTCGAACGGGTGAATCTGATTTCCGATAGCGCCGATCCGAATGGGGTTGCGAGTTCGGGTGCGGTGCGCACGCCGCAGTCGCTGGCCTTCGACGGGAAGAATCTCTATGTGAGCGATCCGTTCAGCCGGCGTGTGATGATCTTCACGGCTTCCGAACGTAGGGTCCCGAACACCGGAGTGCGGAACGCGGCTTCGCGGGAAGTATTCGCGGTGGGCGCGGTTACGTTCAGTGGGGAAGTGCGCCAGAATCAAATCATCAAGATCACTATCGGCGAGGTTGGGTACAGCTACACGGTGAAACGCGAAGAGTCTTTCGAGCAGGTGGTGCAGAACGTGGTGGCGGTGATCAACGCAGGCACGGGCGACCCGCTTGTTTTCGCTACGCCAAACGTGATCCGCGCGGCGATCATCCTTACGGCACGGGTATCAGGCAGCGAAGGCAACGCCGTGACGCTCGCGGTGGCAGTGGAAGGAACCGATGCCGCGAATCTGGTGGCCGCGACGTCCAGCGCAACGCTGCAAGGCGGCCAGGACGCCGCGCAGATCGCCCCCGGCACGATTGTGGCGCTGTTCGGGGAAGGTTTGTCTGAAACTACGGCAAGCGCTCCGCCGGATGCGACCGAATTGCCGACAGAACTGGCGGGCGTGCAGGTGTACTTCGACGGCATCCGGGCGCCGCTGTTCATGGTGTCGCCCACCGAAATTCGCGCGCAAGTGCCGTGGGAGGTTTTGGACGCACAGAGTATCAACGCCATCGTGCGCACGCGCCGCAGCGACGGAGCAGTTTCCGCCGCCACCGCCGTTTCCGTGCCCATTATTCCGCAGAACCCGGGGATTTTCGCGGTTGAAGGCACTACCGATCCGCGCCCTGGCATTGTGATGCATGGCAGTGCGTTCGCCACCGGCACGGTTTCGGTGGACGGTTCGACGGCAGCGGGAAACGTGGCCACGGTCACCATTCGGGACCGTTCGTACTCATATGCGCTGGTCGAAGGCGACACACTCGAGAGTGTTCGCGACAAGCTGATCGAACTGATCAATCAAGATCCGGAAGTGGAAGCCTTCGCGGCCGGCGCGTTCACACGCATCCGGTTGCGCGCACGAATTCGCGGGCAGGAAGGCAATGGCCTCCAGTACTCGGCGTCGTCGCGCGAAGGCGATGAGGTGATCATGACAGCCACCACTCCGGCGCTTTGCTGCGCCAACGATGGCCTGGTCACGGAAGAGAATCCAGCACTTCCCGGCGAAACCATCATCGTCTTCGGCACCGGACTCGGCCTGGTAAAGCCGAACGAGGCAAAAGAAGGACAGAACACGGGTGTTGCCTATACCGGACCGGAACTGAACGATCCGGTGGAGTTCGTTTCCTCCCTTGCGGGCGGACGCACCGCGAACGTGCTCTCGGCTGGAATGATGCCGGGCGCGATCGGCGTTTTCGAAATCGCGCTGGAACTCAACTCCGATCTCCCTACCGATCCGAAGACACAGTTGACGATCGCGCAGGATATCTACGTGAGCAACATCGTTGTGCTCCCGGTCTACAATCCGAACCCGTCGATCACTGCCCAATAGTTCTTATCGTTCGTGGTCCGGCTGGGGCCGGTAGCCGCGGCTGCGCAGCAGATCCGCGACCTCTGTGAGCTTCGGCTCTTCCACGTAAAAGAACGCACCCGCGCGTTGGCTGCGGAAGATCAGGCCGCCGGTGTAGTAGTCCACTTCCACCGCGTAATCGACGGCGGACTCGGTGAGCATCTCCTCGAGCGCGAGCGCATCTTTCAGCTTCTTGGCGATGTACACGAGCTCGAGTTGACGTTCTTCGAAAAAATCAGGATCGCGGCGCAAGTATCAGTCTAGCTTGCGCCAGAGCACTCCCTCGCTACCATCCACGACGGCTTTGTAGCGCGGCGGCAACTTCAACGCCAGGCCCACGCGCATCCATGCGACGTACCGCGCGTCATCCGGAATCCCGGCGCGGCCGCCGGCAGTAACCCGATGCTGCAACCGCCGGCCATGCAGCAGGAATCGCAGGCATGGCTGCTGGCTGTACACGTCATTGATGATGTAGTAAATGCTCGTGGGCGGA
>JBGSME010001189.1:0-2940 GCA_041740335.1 Bryobacteraceae bacterium
GGACTTAGCAGGCAGTAAGTTCTTCCGAAAATGCCCGGCGAGCAGACCGGCTACTCCGTAGAGCAGACCAGTAAACACAACAAGCCAACCGGCCTGAAAGTGGAGAGACCGGCTCCAGCTATTTTGATCCCGCAGGACGAAGCCATAGCCTGTGTTGACGGATCCTCGCGAGGCCGGAATAGGCAGATCGAACAATGAAGGCATCATGACGTTGCCGGTTTCGCCCCAGTAGAACCGCGGGTGGGAGATGAGAATCTCAATCCCGGTGACAAGCAGGGCGAGGAAACAGAGCGTTGTGATCCAGTGCGTGATACGGACAATCGCGCTGTGCCGCTGCGTACTGGTTTCGGACGCGACGGCTATCGCGGCGGGTGGAGCCCAGGCAGAATCGGCCACCCGGGTATGTTATCAGACCAGTTGGCGAAATAACAGCCCGGGTTTGGAGCCACGGGACTGCATCTGGCGGGGGTAGCCGCTCGCCCGGCGCTCGACGTTGACCAGAAAGGGGCTGGCCGCCCCTTGGTATCCCTGCTTGTTATGGCGGGGTGCGAGGGTTTGAAACGAGAACCAAATTCTCGTAACCGCGGCCATAACGACGCTGACTAATCCGTGGAATCGGTGATGGGCGCGTGGCGCGTCCACCACTCCTCGGCCATGTCGTTGCTCCAAGCCTCCTCGAACCGGACACGGAGCAAACTGGCTTTGAGCTCCCGCGCCGACTGCGGGCGCTTTGCCGGATCCTTGTCGAGACACCGCATCACGATCTCCTCGAGCATCGGCGGGATTTCAATCTCGGTCCGCTCCGACGGGCGCACGGGGGGCCGATGAACGTGTTCGAGGGCCATGCTGAGTGCATTTGGGGCTTCAAACACCAACTGGCCGGTGAGCAGCCAGTAGGCCACGCATCCGGTGGCGTAGATGTCGGCGCGCGCGTCCACGTCGTGGTGGCCCAGCGCCATTTCCGGCGACATATATGCCGGCGTGCCGCTGGTGATGCCTTCGCGTGTCAGGCGCGAGGCATCGCTTTCGGTGCGTACCTTCACCAGGCCGAAGTCCAGCACCTTCACGCAATCGTAGTTGGTTCCCAAGCGGCAAAGGAAGATATTGCGGGGCTTCACATCGCGATGGGTGAGTCCGGCGGAATGGGCTTCGGATAGGGAATCGCATATCTGCGCGAGGATGTGAATGGCGCGGTGGGCGGGCAGTGGTCCGAACTTATCGACGATCGTTTCGAGATCGAGGCCGCGCAGTAACTCCATCACATAGTAAAAGGATCCGTCTTCGGCGATCCCATAGTCGTGGACGGCGACTGTGTGCGGCGAGTGCAAGGCGGCGGTGGCTTTCGCCTCGCGTTCGAACCGGAGCCGGACTTTTTCGATGTCCTGCCCGCTGCCGCCGATTAGCCTCTCGGGCCGGATGAGTTTCACCGCGGCTTCCCGCACCAGCAGCCGGTGGCGAGCCCGCCAGACTTCACCCATGCCGCCTTCGCCGATCAGATCAAGCAGTTCGTAACTGCCGATATCATGCGGCCGCGCGCCGCGCAGCCCGAGGTTATAGACGTAGCGCGATAGAGGGACCGCGGCCGCAACCATGAGAAAACTGCTGGCATACAGGATCACCCACTGCTGGGGGATGGGGCGCGGAAGATCGCTCGCGGCGATATTGATCGCCATGCCCACCGGCCCCATGCAGGCGGTGACGAATGCGGCGAGCGACGCCTTGCCAAGTGAGGATGGCACGACCAGCACGAAAAGCACGATCCAGATCGCGATGGCGGAGTGCCCGCGCACCAGCCCGGCCGCTGGAATCGGATGCGCCGTCTCGCCCAGGGAAATGAGGAGCGCCGCAACCACCTGGAATACCAGACCAACGTCGAGCATCGCGGTTGGCGGCAGTTTCCGGCTCCAAGCGGCGGCGGCGACGCCCGCGCCCAGCAGCAAGCTGAAAGCGGTAAGCAGTTGGTGGAACGGCAAAACCTGCGCCGGCATCATCGTCCGGTAGATGAGGTGCATGAAGGCGAATGTGCCGGCAAAGATCGCCGCGACCCAGCCGAGGCGGCCGGCGGATTGCTGAGCGATCTCCGCCGGCAGTTCGCCGGGCAGCGTAATTGTGCCGGTCACCGCGCGGCGCAATTCTGTGTGCGAGGTCATGACGTTTTGAACTGCTCGTCAACCTCCAGTTGATAGCCGGCGGCGATCCGGTTGCCTTCGTTGGCCAGCCCGATTACGGACATCAATTCGCTGAACATCTCCGGCGTGAGGCCTTTCTTTTTTGCGCCGGCCGTGTGCGACGCGATGCAGTAATCGCACTGATTCGTGACGCTGACGGCGATGTAGATCATCTCTTTGACCAGCGGATCGAGGTGACCGGGGCCCATTACGTTCTTGATCCGCTCCCAGAACTCGCGCAGGCGGACAGGATCGTGGGCCAGAGCCTTCCACACGTTGTTGACGCGATCGACCTTGCGGGTCTGCATGATGTCGTCAAAGACGGCGCGCACTTCCGGTGAGGCGTCGTCGTATTCGATGAGTCCGTAGGTGGCCATATGCACGCCACTATACCGCGACCTCTGCCGCTTAGGGCTTGACGACCGAACCATCCATCCCGCGATCCAGATGATACGTGCCGCCATCGGTGATGGGACGGAGTGGGGACTTGGCCGCCAGCGCCTCATTGATATCGATCCCCAAGCCTGGCCGCCCTGAACCGTACAGATAACCCTTGCGAATCTCCGCGCACCCGGGCATCATCTCGCGCGCCGCCTCCGGAAAACCGTTCTCTTCCTGGATGCCGAAGCCGGGGCTGGAGATATCCACGTGATACGCGGCCAACTGGTTCACCGGGTCGTTCTCGCCGCCTTCCTGAAACGCCGTCTTCAGGCCGAACACTTCGCACAGCGTCGCGATCTTCTTCGCCGGCGTGATGCCGCCGATCCCCGAT
>JBGSME010001190.1:0-3029 GCA_041740335.1 Bryobacteraceae bacterium
GAGCCCGTGCGGAAGATAAAACTCCCCGGGTCCCGTGCCGTGCTTGCCCCACTCGCGGACCCGCTTTCCCTGCGCATCGTATTCGAGAATCCGCGCGTTCGCGTAGCCGTCTGCGATGAAGATGCGGCCGTTCGGGCCGAAAGCGATATCGGCGGTGCCCTTGAATGCGCTGCGGTGTTCCGGCGGTTGGCCGCCCACGCGGATCTCGCGCAGCTTGCGGCCCTGCGGAGTGAATTGATAGACCACCGAACTGGCGGCGTCCACCGTCCAAATGTTGCCTTTGGCGTCCACGCGGATGCTGTGCGGGATCTCGAACATCCCTTTGCCCCAGGAGCGTACGACCTTGCCGGACTTGGGGTCGATGGCGAGAATGGGGTCGGCTTTCTCCCCCCGCTGCAGGACATAGATCACGCCGTCGGCACCTACCGCCACCGACGATGAAAAGTCCAGCGCCCAGCCGTCGGGATGAGTACCCGGTGGCGTAATCCGCAGTTCCGTTTGGGTGAGGGGGAGCCGGGGCGCCGCCTTCGCGCGGGCGCGAAGCTGCGCGGCTTCTTCTTCGGTGGCTGCCGGGGGTTGCGCGGCCACCATGCCGGCCGTGACAAACAACAGGAGGAATCTGTGGCGGAGACGCATCCCCGCCACTATATCGCTATTGGGCGAAGGCGTATGCCGACGTGATCCCGGCGCCTTCGAGCGCCACAGCCATCTTCTCGAGGGCCGACTTGTGGATCTGCGAGACCCGGCTTTCGTTGATGCCCAAAACACCGCCGATTTCCTTCATCGTCATCTCACTGCGGTAGTAGAGCATCACTACTTTCTGATACCGCTCTGGCAGCGTGTGCATCGCCTCGGCCAACATCAGCCGCATCTGCTCACGGGCGCACATAATGTCGGGCTGAAATTCCGGGCTCGACGGGAAATCCGGCGGGGGCAGATCTTCCCCTTCATGGCCGCGCGTGGACGCCGAGATCAATCCGACGTTCCTCAGATCCACCATCATCTGCCGCCAACGGGATTCGTCCACGCCCAGTTTCTGCGCCACTTCCAAATCGGTGGGAGCCCGCTGCAATTCCGCGGTCAGATCCCGCGTTGCCGCTTCCACCTGTTTGTGACGCCGCCGCAGATCGCGTGATGCCCAATCCAACTGCCGGAGGCTGTCGAGAATCGCTCCTTTGATGCGATGCTTCGCATAGCTCGAAAACGCCACCTGTTTTTCCGGGTCGTACTTGTTCACCGCATCGAACAGGCCGAGGATTCCGGCATGAACCAGATCGTCGAGATCCACATGCACCGGAAGATTCTCGTGCACCCGCACGGCGATCGCTTTCACCAACGGCAAATGCTCGAGGATCACCTTGTCGCGGAGCGATCCGGTCGGCGCCTTCGCCGGCAATGCTTCAAACGCTTGGGTAAACCCGGCGCTATACCCGCCTGGCTGTGGTACGGCTGCCTCCTCTTCCCCATCCAGGTCCAGATCGGCCCCGAACGTCAGCTCGTCTGCCTCGGCCAATTCCGGCTCTTCAAAGTCGATTCGGTCTTCCAGGCTCCTTTTCGCCGAGCGGTGGGCGACGCGCTTCGAATCAATCTCGCAGGGGGGGGCAACAACGACCGCGGCGGATACACTAATCCGCACCGCCGCGGCGCTGGACGCACGCTTAGCAGGCATGTGTTTCAACTTCTCCTCTTCAAGTTGTCTCGACAGGAAGCGTCTGCCAGTGCTGCTCTCTCTTTCAGCAAAGGCTCGCTTTTAGGTGTCGGCCGCGCGATTGGTTTCGCCGTCCGACGCTTCACTAAGTGCAAGCCGAAGGCCATCCGGAAATGTACCTACGACTTCGGTCTGCGTGGCGCTACGTGGCCCGCTAAACTCCCTAAGTTCGATCAGTTAGCGGCCCGATAGTACTGGTCCGTCTACTAGGCTAGCCGCGTTGCCGATCTGTTCCACATTGGTTCCCGGTGTCACTTTGGGTTCCATTTTGAAACACCCAGGTTCTACGTTTTCGCTTCGTTCGTATGTCTCTGTAGCGATTTGACCATGTTGGGCCGGTAATGTATCTTCGCAAGACACCTTAACCGACCTAGGGCAAATCGCCTCAGGACTTCGATGCGCCGTCTCGGTCGTTTTCCCCGTGTAGCTCCGCGCTGTTCTCGATGCGATTGCGCCAATACGCGATGTAGCTCTTTACCGCCAACCCACCCAGAAAAACGAGTAAAACCAAGCGTATATCGCCTTCGAGCGTCGCCACCCCGATCGCCCCAAGCAGCGTGTAGCCTACCAGCGCCTTCCTGAAGCTCGCCTTCGTCACGGCCGGCCACCGTTGTACACGAAGGTGAATTGGAGCCGGATCTGTTGCCCCTGGAACGTGTCCGGAAGCGGTGGAAACGGGTTCGAAGCACTGATCCCGGCCACCGCCGCGCGGTCCAGCGCCTCGGTCCCGCTGGCCAGCGCAATCACCAGCTTCGGAACCGCGCCCTCCTTGCTGATCGCAAATTGAATCAGCACTTTACCCTTACGCCCCATCCGTGCGCTCTCTGGGATAACCGCCATCCAATTGCGCCTCACCGTCGACAATATCCGGATCAGGTAAGGCTTGAAATCTACTCCCTGTGGATCACTCAGCAACTCCAGACTCGATCCGTTTCGCGGCCGCGCCGGCGAATTCAGGGATTCACCTAAGCCTCCAGTACCTTCCCCGAGATCCCCGACCGTAATACCGCCGCCTCCTCCCCTAGCCACCTGTCGAGCCGCCTCCTCCACCGGGGACCTTTGCGGTACCGGGATGCGGCTTCTCCCTACCCCTGAATCGGTCTGCTTCCCCATATCCAGGCCCGGCTTTTCAAACGCCAGCTTCGGCTTCTCCTGGGTCTCGATCTGCGGCGGCGGCAGCGGCGACGGAACCCCGAGGCCCGGTACATTGCGCGCCTCCAACTCGCCCACATCTCTCGGACCCGCCTCCACCTTCGGCGCCTCGATCACAGGCTTCGGCGCGGGGGTGGCAGGCGCCGCCACCGGGCTCTCAAACGCCTTG
>JBGSME010001191.1:0-5622 GCA_041740335.1 Bryobacteraceae bacterium
CTGCCGCCTTCGACGCGCACGGTGCCAGGACCGGTCCAGCCGCCGCCGGGACGGCGGCACATCAGCACGCCCTTGCCGTACTTGACCCCGACGATGAATCCGGCCTTTTTGAGGCTGGGAATGATGGCCACGCAGTGAGCCTTATCCAGCAGGTCCCGCGGGATGCTGTTGTCGCTGGCATTCATGATTTCGTTGAAGACCAGCCGTGCCTCCTCGATGCGTTTTGCCGGTTCGGACAACGTCTTGGCACTGGCCGAGCCGGCCAGGGAGAGAGCCGCGATTGTGAAAATGATTTTGTTCATGGCGTTCTATTTCCTTCCGAGGCTGATCAGTACGATTCCACCGATGAGCGCTGCTGCGCCGGCAATCGGAGACAGCGGAACCGTTTTCGTCGACTCTTTGTTGATTTCCACGGGGCCGATGTCCACCACTTTTTCGGTGGTGGTGTAGGAGAAGCCCTGCCAAGCCAGAGCCACCAGGCCCAATGCGATCAGTGCGATACCTGCTATTTTCATAATTTCTGTGTCCTTTCGAAAAGGGGTGTCAGGGTTTGTGGGTGGGTGTGGCGAACTGTTCAACGGCTCGTCGCCGGTGGGACTGCCGCAGGTTCAGATTGTCGACACGGGGCACTCAACTAGACCAGGGCTGGGCGGCCCTTGGTATCCCGCTGTGACCTGGACTCAGCACCAGCGAACCGGCTGCCAGGACTCCCTAGTTAGTTAGACTCTTCCTTAAAGATGGTTGTCATGGGAAGCTCCATTCGTTCCTTCGCTTTCAGTGCTAGCGAAGCGATCTGTCCCGGAGACCGGCGGTAATAGAAGGACGTTACAGTCACTTGGGAAGAAATAAGTTCCACGCGGCGTGTAACTGGAAAGGTGCGGGTCTAGTCTCCAGTGCGGAGGTGACACACCGTGTTACATTACGCGTTAGTATTTTTGATAGTCGCTTTGATCGCAGCGTTCTTGGGGTTTGGGGGAATCGCGGGCGCCGCGGCCGGGATCGCGAAGCTTCTATTCTTCGTGTTCCTGATCCTCTTCGTTGTATCGCTTATCATGGGGCGCGGCCGTACCGTTGTCTGATTGTGCTTACTGAGAGCGGAACATGCCCGCTTTCACTCTGCCGGACCTGGGACTGCCGAATGGATCGTTATGTTGCCGCGGCGCCGGCGGCAAAATTGCCGCTGGCCAAAGCGGCGATCCGTTTGGCGAGATGATCGTAGCCGTCGAGGTCCACCGGCTTCTCCATGACAATGGCCCCGAGTTGCTCCAATTCCTCGCCGAGGTGGCGCGGCAATATGGAAGAGAGGAGCACGACGGGCCTTACGTTGCCGGTTTGCCGAAGGATAGCCTTGGCCACCGCATCTCCGGACGCGCCCGGCAATTGCCAATCCACGATAATGACGTTGAATCGAGTGGGGTCGAGGCTGGGGAGGCTGTCGAGAGCATAGCGGCCGTCGCGGATGGAAGTGAACTCGGCCGCGCACAACGGCTCCAGGGCATAGCGGAGCAGGTCTACGTCGGCGAGGTTGTCGTCGACGACCAGCAGGCGGATTGGATCGGGTTCAGGCAAAAGGCCGACCATTGGCACGAGGTTAGCACGGAGACTGCGCGGAGAGGGAGTTTTGTTCCCTCCAGGTCACTACTCCGGGAACTTTTGAGGCGCTAATCGGCAGTCCGGGACGGAAATATCTTTGTTATCAATTTGATAAGCCAATGGCCAACAGATTGCTCTATACGAGGGCATGATGACGAAAGATGACTTCGCGAGCGCCTATGAGGCTGGAAGGCATTCGACGGTCCGGCTTCTCTTGTCCAAAGGATTGATGATTGAAGAGGCCGAGGAACTGGCCCAATCGGCGTGGGCGCGAGGTTGGGAAGCGCGACATCAATTGAAAGAAGAGGACCGGGTGGTGCAGTGGGTGAACAGTATTGCGATCAATACCATGTTCAACGAGATGAGGCGCTTGAAGCGATACGAGCCGTTGGACGACGCGAGCACCCGCGCCGCGCGTCCGGTTGCCGTTTCCGACAAGATCGATGCGGAGAAACTGCTGTCGCAGTGTTCGGGACTTGACCGCTCGCTGATGGTGCACCGCTTCGCCGGCGGCTTTGATATGGAAGAGATCGCGACGATGCATGGTTTGAGCGGCGTTGCCACCCGCGTCAGAATTCATCGCGCGAAGCTGGCCCTGCGGCGGTTTGCAGCGCGCCAGGCGCCGCTGGCTGCGTAAATGAGCCGAAATCCATGACAGCAGGAAGGCGTTTGTTGTGGTGCTGCTTTTCGAAAAAAGATGTAATGTAATATGCTTACGAGTGATTGGCGCCGGACGGGCGGGAACGCCTGATCGGGACGTGAGGGGGGAGCGATAGCAGAGCATCCACAGCGGAGCGGGCAAGGAGCACCGGCGGACGCCGCGGTGCTGCTGGTGGAAGACAATCCCTCCGATGTGTTCCTGATCGAAGAAGCATTGAGAATGTACGGCCTGGCCGTAACTCTCGAAATCTGCGAGGACGGCGAGAAGGCGGAGCGCTGGATCTCGGCGGCGGGGAGCGAGGCGCCGGCAGCGGTGATTCTCGACCTGAACCTTCCTCGGCGGAGCGGCGCCGACGTGCTTGACGCGATCCGTTCCTCGGAGCACATGAAGGACACGCCCGTGATTATCTTTAGTTCGTCGGGATCGCAGCGCGACATGGCCTTGGAGCACCGGTACCGGAACATCCGCTACTTGCGCAAGTCCAGCGATTTCGATGAGTTTAAGAAGATCGGGGAAGTGCTGAGAGAAGTGCTCGGCAGCGGAACTGCCGATCCGTCTCAATGACGTTCCATCGGCTACACTACAGGATTCACGCAGCGGCCGGCTGCGATCGAGGCAACCCGTGCATATCCTGATCGTCGACGACGACAAGCAGCAGCGCGACTCACTGAAGTCAATCATCGCAGCCTGGGGACACGAGGTGGCCTGCGCCATCAACGGAGTGGACGCGCTGGAGGTAATGGAGAACTTCGCGCCGGCGGTGATCCTCACGGATTTGAAGATGCCGCTGATGGACGGATTCGAGCTGTTGAAGCGGCTGCGGGAATCCGGCAACTTTCCGCCCACCATTGTTCTGACAGCGTTCGGGAGCCTGGATATGGCGCTGGCCACGGTGCACGATCTGGGCGGGTTCTGGTTTCTTGAGAAACCGATCAGCGTGGGCGCGCTGGAGTTGCTGATTGACCGCGCGGGAACGCAGTCGAACCTGGTGCGGGAGAATCAGATGCTCCGCCGCGACCTGAGTCTGCGCGGTGTTCTTTGCGATCTGGTGGGAGTCTCGAAACCGATGCAGGAGATTTTTCAGACCATTCGCCAGGTGGCGCCGACAGACGCTCCCGTGCTGATTACCGGGGAAAGCGGGACTGGAAAAGAGCTGGCGGCACGCGCCATACACTCCTTGAGCCGCCGGAAGGATGAGCCGTTCATCGCGGTGAATTGCGCGGCGCTCCCGGAGGCGCTTGTGGAGAGTGAATTGTTCGGTCATGAGAAGGGGGCTTTCACCGGCGCTGGGGAGCGGCGGGCCGGCTGCATCGAGATGGCCGAGAAAGGCACCCTGTTTCTGGACGAACTGGCGGAGATGCCGGTTCAGATGCAGGCGAAGCTGCTGCGCGTCCTGCAGGAATTCCAGTACCGGCGTCTTGGCGGCAAGCAGGAGTTGACGGCCGATGTCCGCATCGTCGCAGCGACCAACCGGCCACCGAAGGAAGCGATCAGCGAGGGAACCTTGCGCGAGGATCTGTACTACCGTTTGACCGTGTTCCATATGGTGCTTCCGCCGTTGCGGGACCGGCCAGACGACATCGAGCCTTTGGTGCGGTCGATGGTGGATTCGCTAAACGCGAAGTATGGGACACGCGCCACGATGCCCGATGAGGCTACGTTGGATCTGTTACGGTCCCTCTCCTGGAACGGGAATGTCCGCGAGCTGCGCAACGTGATCGAACGCGCCGTGATCGTGGCCGGCGAGGGGGAGTTGACAGTGGATCACTTGCCCCCCAACTACAAGGGGCAGACGGCGGGACCGCGCACCACCGTCGAGCCGGGTAGGGGACTGCCGGTGGACGTGGGAATGACGATCGACGAAGCCGAACAGGTGCTGATCGAGGCGACGCTGGCGCATGCAGGCGGCAACAAGACGCGAGCCGCGGCGATTCTCGGGATATCGACGAAGACGTTGCACGCGAAGTTAAAGCAGTACCGGCTAGAGGCGTCTGACGATGAATGAGGACCAACATCCAACGGACAGACTGATCCTCACGATGGTTCACGACTTGCGGGCCTGCCTCCGCCGCAGCCTCACCGCGTCGCAGATGTTGGAGCGGGCATGCGGCGCCGAGCTTGCCGCGGAGCATCGCGTCCTGCTCGCGGGCGTGATCGCCGCCGACAAGGAAATGGAGCGACTGCTGGGGCGGCTCTCCGACTACGCCAACGCGCATGAGCTGGGCTCCGGCCGTCCGATTCCACTTGACGCCGCTTTACGGATCGCATTGCAGGAGTTCCCGCAGCAGCCGTTACAAGTCATCAGCGAGGCGGAAGGTCCGAGCCCGGCCGTGCCACGCGAGTTCGTGCGTTTGTTCTGCGAACTGATCGGCAACGGGCTGAAGTTTTCAAGCGGCGCCGCGGTTTCCGTCCGGACCGCGGCGCCGCACATCGTCGAGATCTCCGATTCCGGAATCGGCGTTGAACCTGGGGAGGAAGAACGTGTGTTCGAACCGTTCGTCCGGTTGCACTCCAGAGATCAGTTTCCAGGGTTCGGCCTTGGGCTCGCGATCGCGAGACGGATCGCCGACGGAGCGGGGGCGCAAGTGAGGCTTGCAAGCAGGCCTGGCGGCGGGGCGTTGGCGACCGTAACTCTTGCGCAGGCGTAACGGTTCTGGCGCAGGCGAGTCTCCATGCAAGAGGCCGTGCAGGCCTGTAAATTGGAAAAACAGCCAAGGAGACAAATATGACAAAACCCACCGTGCTTTCCGCCGGTACTATTTCCGGCGACCCCGTCGTAAACAGGAGAGGTGAAGACCTGGGCAAGATCGAGGACCTGATGGTGGACCTCGAGAACGGACGCGTTGCCTACGCGGTTCTGAGTTTCGGCGGCGTCCTCGGAATCGGCAACAAGCTTTTTGCGATTCCGTGGGATTCCTTTGAGATCGACAGCGTGAACAAGCGAGTAGTTCTGGACACCCCGAAGGAACGGCTTGAAAGTGCTCCGGGCTTCGACAAAGATCATTGGCCGAATATGGCCGATCGCGCCTGGGGCGAGTCCGTCCACAGCCATTACGGCCACCGCCCGTACTGGAAGAGCGCCTAGCCGCGAAGGTTGAAAAGCGTAACGGCGTCCCGCGCTTTCGAAGCGGGACGCCGTTCCATTTTGGGGATTGCTGTGAATTCGCTTAGTCAGCGGCGAGGCGTACGAGTTCGTCCAGACGGAAGCTGAGGACAGTTTCGGCGGGGACGCGAACTTCCTCGCCTCTGGTGATCACCTGGGCGGCAGCTCCTCCGGCTGCGCCCACGGCCGCTCCGATCGCTGCGCCCTTTCCGCCTCCGGCGATTGCGCCAATCACGGTTCCGAGAACCGCGCCGGCGCCTACGTG
>JBGSME010001192.1:0-4721 GCA_041740335.1 Bryobacteraceae bacterium
CCGCCGCCCAAATCACTGCCAACCAGTCCAACGCCGCCCACTCCACCGGACCCCGCACCGCCACCGGCAAAGCCGCCTCCGCACTCAACGGACTCCGCCACGGCTTCCGCTCCCAGTCCGTTCTCATCCCCGGCGACGACCCCGCCGAATACCAGGAACTCCTCGACGATCTCACCAACCACTTCGGCGCAAAACCCGGCGACCTCACGGACCTCCGCTACGTCCGCGAAATGGCCGACGCCGAATGGCGTCTCCGCCGCGCCCGCACCCATCACGAATGCCTCCTCACCGAAAAGATCGAACAAATCGCCGCCGCCGAACCCTCGCTCGGACCCATCCAACTCCAGATCCGCGCCCACGAACAACTCGCCGCCGAATCAGCCTACTTCCGCCAAATCCTCCGCTTCGAAGAGAAATTCGAACGCCAATACGAACGCGCCCACCGTGGCTGGGCCACCTACAGGAAAGATTCCGAACGCGCCCACCATCGCAACATGAATATCGCCGTGATGGAAGCCATCGCCGCCCCGATTCCAGGATTCCGTCCCACCGAACCCAAATCCACTCCCGCCGCGAAAAATGATACAACCGAACCCAATCCCATCCCGGAGACGCCCCGCAACGCCCCCTGCCCCTGCGGATCCGGCGTCAAATTTAAACGTTGCTGCGGAACCTCGGCCCCGCCCGTCCTCGGCCGTGCCGCTTAGTCTAGCAGTCAGCTGAGTAGATCCAGTCAAGAACAATCTGCCGGATTGGCGGTGGAAAATTGTGACGTGGCGGGTAGCATGACCTGCGCCAGGTTTGAGCCTCGCCTGCGAAGGCTGCCGAGATAAAGGGTGTCGTCGTAGGGGACAGCATCTTGCCAGCAGCGGAAGGCGATACGAATCCATTTGAAAGCGAGGGCGCGGACCGCAGCGTGGTGGCCCTTGCCTTGATCGCGTGCCCGCTGGTAGTAGGCCCGAGCCCAGTCACAGCTGGCAATGGAGTGGCTCGCCCATTCGTGAAACGTCTGCCGAAGGAACTTCGGGCAGGCCCAGCGAAAGTGGACCCATTGGGACTTGCCGCTTCGTACCATCACCGGCGCTATGCCGCTGAATTGCTGCACCTCCGCAGCGGTGGCATAGCGGTCCCGTTGGGATCCGAAAGCAGCCAGCAGCCGAGGCGCCAGCACAGGACCCGCACCGGGTAAGGATTCCCAGATTGCGAAGTCGGGATGAGCCTTGGCCGCCGCCTCGATCCGATCATCGAGTGTAGCGATAGAATCCCGGAGCGTGGCGATGATTTTGACGAGGGTCTTCACGATCACGACTGAGGATTGGACGACGGCCTGATCGCGGATGGCTGGGACAGCTTGCCGAATCTGCTCGAGCCGCTGCTGAATTCGCTCGCGGCTGCGGCAATTGTGGCTAGTCAAGAAGGATTCGACGGTGGATGGCCGAGCCCGCTGAAATTGCTCCAGTGTCGGCCACCGTGTCAGGAGGTCTCCGACCATCAGCGAGTCAGTTTTGTCGAACCAAACCAGCACTGGATCTACTCAGATGACTGCTAGTGCGGTGCAGCCGGCGGCACGATTGCCAAGGGCTGCCAGGCTGATCCAAGATTTTTGAACTACCCCCTTGACTTCGATGAATTCATTTTGTATTGTTCATCAACGGGCTAACTTATTAACGTCTGATAGTAATCGTTTTCGCGGCCCAGGGCTCGCGAAAACAGAACAGGAGGTTGCTATGATAAGGTCCGCTCTGCCGTCTGCGTTCGCGGCGGTCTTGGCGTTGGTGGCGGCGGTGTCTCCGGGTTTGGGGCAAACAGTGACGGGGTCGATATCGGGACTGGTTACCGATTCAACGGGGGCGGCGGTGGCGGGCGCGGGAATCGTCGTGACCGATATTGAACGTAACGTCGGCTTCCGGTCGAAGTCCAACGATACAGGCTTCTACGTAGTTACTCCGCTTCCTCCCGGGCGCTACCGGATCACGGCGGAGTTGGCGGGATTCCGGCGGTACGTGCTGGAGCCGTTTCCGATCGCGACGCAGCAGAAAGCTTCCTTGAACATTCCGCTGGAGGTGGGCGACGTTACCGAATCGGTGACCATTACCGGCGAGGCGCAGTTAGTGGAGACGAACACGTCGACATTGAGCGGAGTGGTGGAGAACAAGCGCATGATCGATTTGCCGCTGAACGGACGGAACGTCTATTCGCTGGCGGCGCTAACGCCAGGGGTGTTCGGACGGAGGCCGGCGTCCGGCATCAACCTGGAAGGGTTTCACTCGATCGGTATCTTCACGGTGAACGGCGGGCGCGATTCGTCGAACGCGATCCTGATGGACGGGGTTCCGGTGACGGTGAATTCAAATACCAACAACATGAACGCAAACACGGCGCTGCCGACGGTGGAAGGCGTCGAGGAGTTCCGGATCCAGACGAATTCCTATTCGGCCGAATACGGGCGCAGCGGCGGCGGCGTGCTCACCATCGCCACCAAGAGCGGCACCAATGAGTTCCACGGCACGCTGTTCGACTTCCTGCGCAACTCGAAGATGGACGCGAATAACTTCTTCGCCAACCGCGCGGGACGGAGCTTGGGAGCATTTCAGCGGAACGAGTTCGGCGCATCGATCGGCGGACCCATCCGAATTCCGAAGTTGTACGACGGGCGGAACCGCACGTTCTTCTTCAATGCGTTTGAGGGGCGGCGGCAACGATCGCAGACTTTCAATCAGTTCACCCTTCCCACCGATCTCGAGTTAGCCGGCGACTTTTCGCGGACGCTGAGCTCGGCCGGCCAAGTGCGGGTCATCTACGACCCCATGACGGCGCAACCGATCGCCGGCCGCCCTGGCGAGTTCACCCGGTCAGCCTTTCCGGGAAACCGGATTCCGTCGAACCGGATCGATCCGGTGTCGGCCAAGGTCCTCGGTTTCTACGGCGCCAAACCGAACGATCCGGGACTGCCCTTCACCGGGGTCAATAACTTCGTCTTTCAGGGTAAGGTGCCCAACACGGCAAACCGGGATACGTTCAAAATCGACCACAATATTACCGCAAGCCAGAGAATGTTCGTGCGTTACACCATCTTCGATGTCTCGAGTGGGCAGCCGGAATTCTGGGACGGTCCGGGCTGTCCCGACGGTGGCTGCTTCGATAACTCCGAGCGGCAACAGAACGCGGCGTTCGAGTACAGCAATACGATCAATCCTACGACGCTGGTGACGATGCGATATGGCTTCGCGCGGTCGATTTTGAACCGCGGGTCGCGCTACCAGGGATTCCGTCCGTCGTCGCTGGGGCTGCCCGAGGGTGTCGAGCAAGGCGCGGACTTGCTGGTTTTTCCGGAATTTTCCATTGAGGAGATGACGGCCCCTGGGCTGCGGCATCACTGGAATTTCCGGTCGGCGAATATGTCGCACACGGTGAACGGGACCTTCTCGAAGGTGGTGTCCAGCCACAACCTGAAGGCCGGGACGGAATTCCGGTCGAACCTGATCAACCATATGCAGGCCGCTTGGCAGTTGCTGTTCCAGTTCAACCGGGCCATGACGCAAGGTCCGGATGCGCGTCGCGTGACGCCCACGGGCGGAACGGGATTCGCTTCGTTCCTGTTGGGAGCGGGATCGGGCGGAAGCTTGACGAATGGTATCCGGCCGGCGATGGAGAGTAAGTCGTTCGGGATGTACTTACAGGATGATTGGAAAGTGAATCGTAAGTTGACGGTGAACCTCGGCTTGCGGTGGGATTTCGAGACAGGAGTCACCGAACGCTATGACCGGTTCGCGATCTTCGATCCGGCTGTGCGAAGTCCGCTCAGCGATCGTGCCGGGTTGGATTTGAAAGGTGGATATCTGTTTCCCGGAGACGGCATCGACGGGCGGGGCCTGCGATCCCCCGAGTATAAGTTGATCGCGCCGCGCCTGGGGATCGCCTATCAAGTGACCAACAGCATGGTGATCCGTACCGGTTATGGACTCTTTTACGCGATGGCGCCCTATGGCGCGAATTTCTATCCGACGGCGCCCTACCGGGCTAGTACGCCGTGGCTGGCATCGCTCGACGGCGTGATGCCGAACGACTTTCTGCGCAATCCTTTTCCGCAGGGCGTGCTACAGCCGGAGGGGCCGGCGAACGGCTTGATCGCGGCGAACGGGCAGGGCGTCGGCGCGCCGGTGCCGCTGCAGACCATGACGATGCCATACAACCAGCAGTGGAACTTCACGATCGCGCAACAGTTCGGCTCGAGGCTGGCGCTCGAAGTGGCTTACGCCGGCAACAAGGGGACGCATCTGCCGTTCCGCAACGGCTGGCAGATGGACCAGCTGCATCCGAGCTTGATCGATCCGAACGCCGGGCTGCTTGAACTCGTGGACAACCCGCTTTTCGGTATCGTTCCGGTGGGCGCGCTTTCGCAGCGGCGCGTGCAGCGGGGGCAGTTACTCACCCCCTATCCGCAATATCCCAGCGTTGTCTTTTCAGCGCCGGGCTGGGGTAACTCGAACTATCATTCGCTCCAGGCAAAACTGGAGAAGCGATTCTCCGGCGGCAACAGCGTCGTGGTGGCCTATACAATGTCGAAGCTGATTTCCGATGGCGGCGACAACGCGTGGGACTCGGCATTGTGGCGCGATTACTATTGCCGCGCCTGCGATAAGTCGCTTTCGCCTTACGATCAACGGCATCGGCTCGTCGCAAGCTTCACTTACGAACTGCCGTTCGGGAAGGGCAAGGCA
>JBGSME010001193.1:0-4082 GCA_041740335.1 Bryobacteraceae bacterium
GAACCGCGCCGCGGCTGCCATAGCCGCGCCCGCCAGAAACTTTCTTCGCTTCATCGGCTGCCTCCCGCGATCATGAACCGGGTCGTGTTGCAAAAAATTGGATAGCTGTGCACGCGCACAATCTTATGACCCTGGAAACACCCGTGTCAATTTCACCGGATGGAGAGAGACCGTGCGGGCTGTCTAAGAACTGGAAATGAAGTGGTACGCCCGGAGAGACTTGAACTCCCGACCTGCTGGTTCGAAGTAAGCAGGTCGCAATTCAACGAACGATAAGCGGGCGTGGTTTCGACGCAGCAACAGGTGGGCCCGCGAAACGGAGGCGCGAAACGGAACTGGGTGCGCTGGGCGTAGTTCCGGCCCCGCGCCGTCCGTAGACGCACCACCGTTCGTGTGCCCTGGGACCTACGTGCGGTCGGAGTACAGTGGACGCCCTACGATGCCGAGTACCGCAGCCGCGTCGTTAGACAGTGGTCTTCGCCGTCTTCCCCGTCATCGCTTCGAGGCGCTTGCGGAGGAGATCCTTCAATTCAGTGATGTTTTTATACTCGGGAACATTGTGAACTGATAGATCGAAGTGAAGAGGAGTTCCGGCGCGGCGGTACAAAATCGGGCGCTTCCCAATGGCGTGCGCATATCCGACTTCATAGTAGACGTTCGGCCTCTCACCCGAGAGATCCGCAATCAGAAACTCCGAAGATCGAATGTGATCTAGGATGACTGCGGTGATTACATCTTGGTGCTCGATATCGTCCGCACGCTTCGCATCAATGCCAAACTGCCCGAATACCTCCTTGAACGCGTTTGCTACGTCCTGTAGGTCCGGCTTGGCTGGATCCATCCACATCAGGATGAAGGCCGTATTTACGGCAACCGACACGGAAACTGGCTCTTGCTTGCGAGAGTCCGGCGCGTCGATAGCAGGTACGGCCCGCAACTCACGAAACGCGGCCTCAAAGCTCTCCTCGATGCTAGCTAGACATTTGGTACGTGTGACTGGCTTTTGGTTGTAATCCTTTGCTGCCGGGCGCTTGATATGCCCGAGCGCCATGTACAACGTGATGTTTGGCTTTGAGGATGTCAGATAACCCTGTGTCAGCAAGTCAACTTCGTTGAACCATCGTTCTACGTCAACCTCAAGATCCCCAAGAGCGTGATACTCACCAACAATGAAGTCGGGAAATAGATCCGTCTGGGGATCATACTGCCATTCGGAAACGATGCTGAGGACCCGCTTCTTCAGGTCCATTCCACGTTCAAGTTGTCGAGTAATCTGCGAAGTCATACGGTATCTAATGTTACAGACAAATCGCTCAGGAGCCTATCCGTCTCGCCTCCCGTTCAGCATCGAACTCCCGCCACGCCGCCGATCCGCTAAGCAGCACGCTCGTGGACCTTCGGCGGTCTACCGCGCCTCCGTCCGGTTCCACAAAATGCCGGATCGGCGTTGTACTTCGCTAGGAATCGGTCGATCCTGGCTTCCAACGCCGAATCCCCGCACTTCGGATGCACCCCGTTCAGAACGTCTGGCAGGCATCGCCCGCAGAAGACGCCATTGAACGCCACGGGCAAGTGCAGTGTCGCTGGGCTTTCGCCGCAATAGTCGCAGCTCAAGTAGCGACGAAGGTTCGTGACCGGGCGCGCCCCCGTCATACCTCGAACCCGCGCGGCTTGAGTCCGTGGATCGCAACACACGCATACCGAGCCACATCACACGCGTGATCGAAGCTGTTGGTATCGAGGTCGCTCTGGTTGCGTGGATCGCGTCCGATGAACGGCGCGGTGCTCCAGAAATAGCTCGCGTTCCTAGCCGCGAAGAACGCGGGCTTCTCGTTCCCGCCAGCCGCCGCCATCATCATTCGCAACCGCTCCCACCCTGAGTCACGCTGCTTGGGGACTTCTTGCAGGAATACGCGTGCCTCTCGGAGTTCGTCTGCCAGCGTCGGTGATGGAGCAGATGTTGTAGACCTCTCCGACTTTGATGTGAGCGACCTGATGTGAAGGGTAAGACTCCAACCTCGCCTTTCCCTTGGAATGTGAGATGATCAGACGGAGTGGGGTGGTGGGCGCGGCAGGGCTCGAACCTGCAACCCTCAGCTTCGAAGGCTGATGCTCTATCCATTGAGCTACGCGCCCGCTTCGGCTATTATCGCCCACCCGATGAGATCCGCTCCGCTTGTCCGAGGAAAACTGAGCGTGTCTGAGGGCGTACCGATAATCAACCTACGAAACGGCCCGATCCGACCGTTTCGAGTGGGTTCCGTTTCGCGCTCCGTTTCGCGGCGGCGCTTCGGACCATCAAAACCGGGAGGATCGTGTGTTTTACTGACATTTTCAACTAAACCCCCAACACCCGAGCCGAAGGTTCGAAGCCAGACGCTCTATCCAACTGAGCTACGGGCGCACAGATACTATCATATAGCCAGTGTCCCAAAGCAGCAATCTGGAAACCGAAGTGAAGCTGGCCATGCCGGGCGCCGCCGAAGCAGCCGCGCTGCTCGAAAAGGCCGGATTACACGCCACCAGCCCCCGCGCGTTTGAGAGCAACGCGCTTTGGGACTATGCCGACGGCCGCCTGCGAGCCAACAAAGAAGTGCTGCGCATTCGCGAGTACCGGCAATCGACGATACTCACGTTCAAAGGGGCACCCCGCGATGGCCTCCACAAGGTTCGGGAAGAGGTGGAAGTGCGCGTCGAGGAAGCAGGTCCGCTTCGGATCATTTTCGAGCGCCTCGGGATGTCGCCGCGATACCGCTACGAAAAGTACCGGACCGAATACCGGGCAACCAGCGGCGGCGGCATGGCCACCGTGGATGAGACGCCGATCGGAGTCTTCGTAGAATTGGAAGGGGCGCCGGATTGGATTGACGAGACGGCGGGACTGCTGGGGAAAGGGCCCAGCGACTACATTTTGTCTTCCTACGCCACTCTATGGCAGGAGCATGCAGCAAGGGTGGGAAGGTCCGCGGAGGCTGGAATGGTCTTTGAGACCACGAAGGGTCAAGGTGTTCTACCTATTCCAGAGAATAAGTACACCTAAGGGGCAAGCAACCCTTGAGGACTCCGGTTTGCGGTGATATTCTGCTTGTACGCAAGCACCAGTTGGATCGGGAAGTCCCTGAGGAGGAGAGGGTGAAATGATATCCAGCGGCCTGATCATCGCGATCTCGGCGCTGTTGCTGGCTTATTGGTTTCGCTATACGTGCTTGCTGATCTTATGCACGAAGACGAGTCGAAACCATGCTGCAGCGGTGGCGGTGAAGCACAAACTCGCCTACGAGACCGTGCGGGACAAACTCAGTGAGGGTCGCAACGGACTGGATCCGCTCGCCAAGGCGATTGAGCACGATTATCAAGTTGTGAAGCGGCTGCTCGCGCGGGCCGATGGCCTCGCCGAACCCTGGCCCATGGAAGAATTCCTCCTCCGTTTGAATTTTGCGGCGCAGCGGATGGTGTACTGGGCTACGCGGCGGGTGTGGACTCAGGGGGCTCATGCTGCCCTCAAAGAGATGGCCGACGTGGTGGAGCATCTGGCCAATTCGTGCGGAGCGCGTGGAGACGAACGGCGCAGAACCGCCTGACGATTCACCGATCCGGCAACTCAGCGGGCAAAATAGGGGTCCGGTTCCGGGACCGCCGCTCCGTCCTTGCGCGGCGATGAAGCTCCATAATTCACCTTGTGGGTCGAGTCATGAAGAACGGCTTGGCCTCCGCCCATCCACGACGAGAACGATGCCTGAACGTCCAGGTCGTGGCCCAGGCTGCGAAGGGCTTGCTGCGTATCACCGGGAACGCGCCCTTCCACCATCACATCGCAGCGGGAGAAGTTCAGCTTGGTGAATCGGGGCGATTCGAGCGCGGCCTGAATGTTCATGCCGTGATCCACCACGTAGGAAACGAATTGGGCGTGCGCCTGGGCCTGATTTAAGCCGCCCATGATGCCGAAGCCGACGTGAAGGCCGTCCTTTTCCATGTAGCCCGGAATGATGGTGTGGAAGGGGCGCTTGCGGGGCGCCAGTTCGTTGGCGTGACCCTGGTCAAGCGTGAACAGCGCTCCCCGATTGTGGAGATGGAAGCCGAAG
>JBGSME010001194.1:0-3274 GCA_041740335.1 Bryobacteraceae bacterium
GCGCCCCCGCGGTGAGTCGTAGTCCCCGGTCCGCTGCCCGCTCCCGGATCCCCACAGCAGCCAGTCGCCCAGCCCCACGTCGAATCCCGCCGCCCCGCCCGCCGCTCCGTTGCTGCTTCCGCCAAAGCCTGTCATGTAGCCTCGCGTACCCTGATGCGGATGGTCGTGCGCAAGGTGATGGCCGGTCACAGCGTTAACCACCCCGCCGATCGCATTGCTGCCATAGAGCAGCGTCGCCGGTCCCTTCACAACTTCCACCCGGTCCAGGCTCGAAGCGTCCAGGGACTCACCATGATCTCCCGATTGGGACGAAAGAGCGCTCGTCGGAATACCGTCCTGCATCACCAGCACGCGGTCTCCATCGAATCCCCGAATCACCGGCCGCGACGATCCCGGGCCGAAACTGCGCTTCGCCACTCCCGGCTGATTGTCCAGCAATTCCCCGAGCGACGGCTTCGACTTCAATGCCAGATCGATTCCTTCGAGCGTGCTTACTGACTGAAAGGCCTCAAACGTCGACTGCTCCTTCTCCGACGCCGTCACGGTCATCGCCGTTCGCATCGGCGAAAGGCGCAGCATAAAATCCACAGTCACTGATTCCCCCGCGCCCAGCGTGACCGTCTTCGCCTCATCGCTCAGCGACTGCAGATGGGCCAGCACCGAGTAAGTGCCTGGCGCAAGGCCGGTGATTTCATAAGTGCCGTCCTCGCCCGTCTCCACCACCTTACCGGTCCGGCTCACCGTGATCGTCGCATGATGCAGCGTTTCGCCGGTCGCCGCCAGCGTTACCGTACCTTTGATCGAGTTCTCCTGTCCAAAAGCGGCCGATACAACGAGAGTCGCCAGGCTCGCAAGCAGCAATTGCATCTGATACCAGAATAGCGGCTCCGGAAAAAATCAACGGTAAAAAGGCTGCCACGTCAACCAGCGTGGACCATACTTCATTTCCGGAGCGCCCACTTCCAACGCGCCAAGATCCGGCGCGCGCCCCACAAATCCATCGTTCACCGTCGGAATCGGAACACCCGCATCCACAGCCTTGCCGCCGGCCTTCAGCCGGAAGTTGAGATCCATGGCATGATACACCGCATGCCGCTTGGTTGGATCCGGCGGCGTCAATCTCTCAAACACGTCGAAGTCCACTTCCACCCCGTGCGCCTCCTGCCCGGTTGCCGACCGAAAAGCAGCCAGCGTCGGAAACGATTGCCAGTCCCCAGGCTTCGGTTCATAAGCGCGCTCCCCTTTCTTCGGTCCCAGCCACGAGTACTGTGTCGCAACGCCAGGGTTCGGCCGGAAGCCGTTGTAGTCGCTGCTATGCGCATCGGTGGCGTTCGCCCACGTCATCACGCCCCGGCCGGCCGTTCCTCGCCCGAGAAAAAGATTGTTCCGGTAATGCATGTTCGCCGATGGATCGCGCGCCACTTGTTCCCCAACGATCGTGTTGTGATACACGAACAGCCCGGCTGCTTTCGCCGAGAATTTAAAAGCCACTCCGGAAGGCACATGGTAGAGAATGTTACGAATGAAGTATGCCGGTCCGCCGAAGACAGGTTGTGAGCTGTAACCGCCCTGCGCTGCATTCACGCCGCGGTTGTTAAAGACCCGAATGTTGTGCACTCCGCCATCGGTCTCGACGAAATCGTCATTGGACATGTGGATGTCGTTGCCGTAGATGTCGATCGAAGACGCGCGGCGATCGGGGTCTGTTTCCGGTGTCCCGTAAGTCGAAATCCCGATCGCATCGTGAAAGTACGCAATCGCATTGCGCGCGATCACGTGGCCGGGTCCGTAGACCTTGATCGCGTAGTAACTCGTCATCAGATGGGAACCGTAGGGTCCCGCGCTCGCCCACAGCGGCCCTGTCCACCCGACTAGCCGGAAGCGGTCGTCGCGTCCTAGGATCAGATTATCCGCAATGTAGAAATCGCTGGACCCCGCGTACTCGGTCCACACTCCGAAGCCCACGTTCTCGAAGCGGCAGTTCTTCACCGTCAGCCCCACCGCTCCCGTCACTTCCTTTTGCCCGGCGAAGATAGCCACATCCGTGTTCCGGAACGTCAGCCCGTCGAAGATGTGGTAGCGGGACCCCATCACGTCGAACAGCCGGTGATTGCCGTCTCCGTCAAACACCACTTCGCCGTCGCCGGCCCCCTTGATCGTGATCGGCTTCTCGCGCGTGGCTTTCAGAGCCAACGACATGGACCCGTCGAACGGCGTCATCATCGGGTCCACATAGTTCAGCCGCTCCGGTTTGTAGAGACCGGCATGAACCAGGATCGTATCGCCAGGCTGCGCGCGGCGTTCCCACACCACGCTCCAATCACCAAGCCCGGCGCCGTAGTAGGCCTGCAGGACGCTGGTGAAATTGGGCTCCTGCTTCGGCCCTTCGTGATACGGCGAGTAAACGTGCAGCGTGCGCCCGCCCGCGTAAGGTTGCGGCTCACTCCGCGTCTTCACCTTCACCGTGTGCGCCGCCTCGCCTTTCACCCCGTCCGGATCTGTCATCTCGAACCGGCACTCGTACTCGGTGCCTTCCTGCAAATTCAGAATGCTGCCCGCGAAGCCGTCCGGGACAGTGTAGTCAAGATTCTCCCGCCGCCGGTAAATATTCTCCCCGCCCACTCGAACCAGCGGCAGCGCCGGACGCCATGCCGCATCCCCCACTTTTCGAAACTGCACCGAGACGCTGGCATTGCGGTTGGCGTCGCCTCGAATCGCCCACTCGAAACCAAGATTGAGCAGCGTCGGATGCTCAACCACGAAGCGGCCGGGCTCGGTCGAATCCTGCGCGTTAGCGGCCAGCGCGGCGATCATAAGCAACAAGATTGGCATAACTAATCATGTTACTCCGTCACGGCCAGCCCGTTCGCGCCACGCCACAACAAAACCCATAAACGCAAAAAAGAAGACCGCGATTGCCGGACGCCGCGTCGGATAGTCCACCGCGCAATGGAGCCAGAAGGCGATCACGCCCACGCCCCACAGCGAAGCAATCGCCGGCCTCGCCGAAAGTATCGCCACCGCAAGCAGAATCGCCAGGAACGGCAGCCCGCCCTCACAAGCCCACTCCACCCATTCCGAGTGCGCTTGATTGGCGATCAGGCCGTCGTCCACCGTCGCATAGCCAGGGTACGCAAGCGGCCAGTTGCCCAGCCCCACGCCCGTCCACCGGTGCTCGCTCAGCATCGGCACGGACGCCTTCCAGTATTCGATCCGCCCTCCCGAGAAGCCGGAATCCATTCGCCGCACCAGCGTGTCGGCGCCCACCGCCGCC
>JBGSME010001195.1:0-2988 GCA_041740335.1 Bryobacteraceae bacterium
TCGACATCACCGGCATCGCCGCTCCAAATAAGATGTATAGTACTGCCGTCAACGCTTCGCCGGACCCATATCGGACGATACAATAAATTTGAACCACTGATGGCCGACAAGCCCTTCGTCCACCTCCATTGCCATACCGACTATTCGCTCCTCGACGGTGCCTGCGACATCTCGCGGCTCATGAAGCTCGCCGTCGAACAGGACATGCCCGCCGTCGCCATGACCGATCATGGCAATCTGTTCGGCGCTGTCGAGTTCTATAACACCGCCAAGGCCACCGGCGTCCATCCCGTCATCGGATGCGAAGTGTACGTCTCCCAGCAGTCCTCATCGGTGAAGAACGATTCCAATCGCTACAACCATCTGGTGCTGCTGTGCGAAAACCAGGAAGGCTATCGCAACCTCACCAACCTCGTCTCCACAGCCTATCTGGACGGCTTCTACTATAAGCCCCGCATCGATAAGGATCTGCTCGCCCAGCATTCCAAAGGTATCGTCGCTCTCTCGGCATGCCTCCGCGGCGACATCAACGAGAACATCCTTTCCGAGCGCTATGACGACGCCCGCCGCATCGCCTACGAATATCGCGACATCTTCGGCAAGGAGAATTTCTTCCTCGAACTGCAGGACCATGGCCTCGATCAGGACCGCATCGTCCTGCCCGCCCTCTATCGCATGTCCGGCGAAACCGGCATCCCGCTCGTCGCCACCAACGATTCCCACTACCTCCGCAAAGACGATGCCCTCGCCCAAGAGGTGCTCGTCTGCATCAACACCGGTAAAACCCTCTCCGACGAGAACCGTATGAAGTTCTCCTCGCCCGCGTTCTACCTCAAAACCCGCGCCGAAATGATGCAGTTGTTCGGCGAGGTCGAAGCCGCGCTCGATCGCACCTGGCAGATCGCCGAACGCTGCCAGGTCAAACTCGAACCGGTCAAGGAGCCCTTCCCCCGTTTCGATGTTCCCGAGAACCAGACCACCGATTCCTACTTCGCCTACGTCACCCAGCAGGGCTTCGAAAAACGCCGTGGACGTCTCGAAGCCGCCGCCGCCAAAGGCCGCCTGAAACATCCCCTCGCCGCCTACGTCGAGCGCCTCGAAACCGAGATCCGGATGATTCAGCAGATGCAGTTCTCCGGCTATTTCCTCATCGTCTGGGACTTCATCCGCTACGCCAGATCCATGAGCATTCCCGTCGGCCCCGGCCGCGGTTCGGCCGCCGGCTCCCTCGTCGCCTACGCAATGGGCATCACCGATATCGATCCGCTCGAGTACGATCTGCTGTTCGAACGCTTCCTCAATCCTGAGCGCGTTTCGATGCCCGATATCGACATCGACTTCTGCACCAACCGCCGCGGAGAAGTCATCCAGTACGTCAACGAGAAGTACGGCCGCGAATACGTCGCCCAGATCATCACCTTCGGCACTCTCGCCGCCCGCGCCGCGATCAAGGACGTCGGCCGCGTTCTCGACATGACCTTCGGCGAGGTCGAAAAGCTTACCAAGCTCGTCCCCGCCCAGCCGCTCAATATCAAACTCAAGGAGGCCTTCGAACTCGAACCCAACTTCGGTCAGCTCCGTGAACAGGATCAGCGCGTCGACCGTGTCCTCGATCTCGCCGAGCGCCTCGAAGGCCTCTGCCGCAACGCCGGAGTGCATGCCGCCGGCGTCGTCATCTCCTCGGAACCCCTCAAACAACTGGTTCCGCTGTACAAAACAAACCGCGACGAAATTGTGACCCAGTTCGACATGGGAGGCCTCGAAAAACTCGGGCTTCTCAAGATGGACTTCCTTGGGCTCACCACGCTCACCATCATCACCGATGCCGTGGAACTCATCCGCAAACACCGCGGCGAAACCGTCGTCATCGAAGAGATCGGGCTCGACGACGCCAAAACCTACCAGATCTTCTCCAAGGCCTTCACCTCCGGCGTGTTCCAGTTCGAGTCGCCCGGGATGAAGGACATTCTCCGGCGCTATGAGCCCGATCGCCTCACCGACCTCATCGCTCTCAACGCCCTGTACCGCCCCGGCCCCATGAAGATGATCGACGATTACATCGATCGCAAGCACGGCCGCAACCAGGTAACTTACGAACTCCCTCAACTGAAGACTGTCCTCGAGGAAACCTTCGGCGTCATCGTCTACCAGGAACAGGTGATGCAGATCTCCAACGTCGTCGCCGGTTACTCGCTCGGCGAAGCCGACATCCTGCGCCGCGCGATGGGTAAGAAGAAACAGGAAGAGATGGACAAGCAGCGTGTCCGCTTCCTCAAAGGCGCTAGAGAGAAGAACATCCCCGAGAAGAAGGCCGAAAAGATATTCGACCTGATGGCCGAATTCGCCAAGTACGGCTTTAACAAGTCCCACTCTGCCGCCTATGCGTATCTTGCCTACATCACTGCCTATCTGAAGGCGCACTTCCCCATCGAATTCATGAGCGCTCTGCTCACCTCCGAAACCGGCAACACCGCCAAGGTCGTCAAGTACATCAACGAGTGCCGCGACATGGGGATCAAAGTGCTGCCGCCCGATATCAATACCTCGGCTCTGAACTTCACCCCCGCCGGCGATGCGATTCGCTTCGGGCTCGGCGCGATCAAAAACGTCGGCGCCAACGCCGTCGAGTCCATCGTCAAGGCGCGCGAGGAAAGCGGCGGCGCATTCCGAACCCTGTTCGAATTCTGCGAAACCGTGGACGCTGGCGCGGTCAACCGCCGCATGATCGAGAGCTTTATCAAGGCTGGCGCCCTCGATTCGCTCACCGGCAATCGCGCCCAACTGTTCGCCGTGCTCGATCCAGCCATCGAAGCCGGTCAGCGCGCCTGGCGCGATCGCTCATCCGGCCAAGCTGGCTTGTTTGGCGACCTCTTCGCCGGCGGCGAAGCCCCGGAGCGCCCCTTGCCCAAAGTGCCGGACTGGACGCAGAAGGAGAAACTCACCGGAGAAAAAGAGATGATCGGCGTCTACGTCACCGGACACCCGCTC
>JBGSME010001196.1:0-3190 GCA_041740335.1 Bryobacteraceae bacterium
AACGTAGGAAGGGTCACGCGGAAATAGGCCCTTGAGCAACGGGTTGTTCGCTTCGATCAGAGCGGAGCCGGCGGCGATATCGCCGGAAGCCGCCGAGACAGCCGTCAAGCCTTGGGGCAGCAGTAGCCATAGCAGATTTCCTTCGCCGCCCAACAGTGCCGAGTCTTTGATTGCGGCGTTTTGCCGGGTTTGGAGCCGCTTGCGCCAGATGGGGGTGGCGGCGTTGGCGTCGAAGGCCCATAAGTCGGAGTAGAGACGTCGTTCCGGGGCCTTTCGTGTGAACGGCCTCAGCGAGTAGTCGATTCGCGTATTGGATTGGTTTGTGAGAAGGAAGACGCGGCCGCCGGATCTGAGCGGCGGGCCGGCGGGCTTCGGCAGGCTCAGAAGCCAATCGGGGCCCAGGTTGCAGGCGCAGAACGAGATGATTGTCAGGATTCCTGGCAGGAGCCGCATGAGGATAGCGTAGCGCCGATCCGCGATCTCGGATTAATCGCTGATCCGGAAGAGGCGTCGCCGCGACGGCTGCCTTATCGCATGGAGTTGACGTAGGCAATCAAGTCGAGCAGTTCGTTGTCTCGAAAAAGAGGCCATTTCATGCCGCGCTGGTTCATACGGTTCAACATTTCCGGCCCGTGACGCCAAAGGGCAGAGACGACGCTGATGCTGTTGAGGGGCTGGGCGCGCTTGGTGAGCGACGGCGCATACCAGCTTGCGTCGGCGTGGCAGGAGTCACATTGTTTGCGGGCGTAGACCTTGGCGCCCTTGGCGGCATCGCCGTGCTCCTCGAAATACTGGAGTGACCAAAGGTATCCGGCCAGTTCGCGCATCTCGCCTTGGGCGAGGGGCGGGGTCTTGTAGAACATCAAGGGGGCGTGGTTCCACATGGCGGCGGCGAAATCGGTGGGGGTGCGGCCGCCGCCGCGCGCAGACAGATCGAGGCTTCCTTTGTGACAGCCGATACAGCCTTTGCTTCGGAACAACGCTTCTCCGGATTCCGGCGAGCCGGTGCTGAAGCCGGCTTCCACGGTGCGCGACCCTGGAAGGTTTCGCAGATAGACCAACAGATCGGTGAGTTTGCCCGCATCGATCACCGGCCAGCGGATGCCGCGCTTGTTCATCGCGGATTCCATCGCCGAGGCGTGGTTCCAAAGCGCTCCGGCCAGCAGGAGAGGATTACCGAGGGAGCTCCATTGGCTCACCGGCGGCGCTCCGGCGGGCCCCTGAGATCCACTCACGCTGTGACATTGAGCGCAGGAGAGGTTGAGGAAGGCCTGCCGGCCGCGGGAGGCATCGCCCGGTTTGTCGAAGTAGCGGAAGGCGTAGAAATAGGCAAACAAGTCCGCCGACTGCTGATCGGTGAGTTCGGGCCTTTGGATGCCGAGTCCCTTAAACGCCGACCACATCTCTGGCCCGTGATTCCAGACCAGGCTCGCCAGCAGTGACGGCGTGAAGGCGCGGCCTCTGGGCTTACCGAGATCGGGGGCCAAGTGGCCGCCGCGTCCGTTAACGGCGTGGCAGACGACGCAGCGTTGGGAGTCAAACAGACGGGCGCCCCGATCGGCATCGCCGGGAATCGGCGCCTGGAGCAACAGTAGCAATCCTATGAGCGGGAACATACGGGTCCTCGGTGGGCTAAGTGCATTCGGCGCGCCAATCGGCTTGCCTGAGAAATCAGGGGTGGCGAGAGGCGCGAGAGCCGGCCTGGGGCAACCGCCCATTAGCCGGCTGCGTGATTTCACCCATACTACCTCGAATTTAGCGGAACCAGTTGCCGGGGTGAATCGTAGGACTTTTTTGCGGCTACGCCCGTCCAACTGTAACTTATGCTCCGCGACGCAATCCGCTCTCTCCGCAAGAATCCCGGGCTCATCGCCATCGCGATCCTCTCATTGAGTCTCGGGATCGGCGCCAACACGGCGATCTTCAGCCTGCTTGACCAGATCCTGTTGCGAATGCTCCCGGTGGAAGCTCCGGGAGAGCTGGTTCAATTGGCGGCGCGCGGGTCCCACTACGGGAGCAACACTGGATCGAATGCGATGTCGTACCCGATGTACAAGGATTTTCGGGACCGCGCGGAAGTCTTCTCCGGGGTGCTGTGCCGGTACGGAGTCAGCTTGAGCATGGGGTTCGGCGGGCGCACGGAGCGGTTACGAGGGGAACTGGTTTCGGGGAACTATTTCGGCGTTTTGGGTGTGGGCGCCGCGGCTGGGCGGACGTTCACCCCCGAAGACGACCGTACGCCCGGCGGCCATCCGATTGTAATGCTTAGCTACGATTTTTGGCAGTCGCGGTTTGCAGGCGATCCGTCGATCATCGGCAAGCAGATCATTCTCAACGATCAAACGATGACGGTGATCGGCGTGGCTCAGAGCGGGTTTTTCGGCGTTGAGGTTGGGGAGCAGGTGAAAGTCTTCGTGCCGCTGATGATGCACAAGCGTTTGATGCCGTTGTTCGGAGGGTTCTACAGCCTGGAGAATCGGCGGGGCCGCTGGGTAAACGTGTTCGCGCGGTTGAAGCCGGGCGTCACGCCCGAGAAGGCAGCGGCGGCTGTGGGTCCACTTTACCGGCAGATCATCGAAGACGAAGTCAAGGAGAAAGGCTTCGAGAACACGACTGAGTTGACACGCAAGCAGTTTCTGTCGTCGCGTATGGAGGTTTTCCCCGGGGCCACCGGCCGATCGCAATACCGGCGGTTTCTGGAGACTCCACTTTACGTACTGATGGCGCTGACGGGCCTGGTGTTGCTGATCGCCTGTGCGAACGTGGCGAACCTGCTGATTGTGAGGGCGGCGGCGCGGCAGAAGGAGATCGCGGTTCGGCTGGCGCTGGGGTCGAGCAAAGCGCGGATCATGGGGCAGTTGCTGCTCGAAAGTCTGCTACTGGCTGGAGCGGCCACCGCGCTTGGAGTGGCGTTGAGCTGGCTGCTGGTGCGGGCGCTGCTGGTGATGTTCACGGCTGAGGAAACCACTCTCACGATTCACGCTTCGCCGGAGCCGCGGATTCTTATTTTCGCGGCCGTGGTGGGACTGTTGACGGCAGTGCTGTTCGGGCTGGCGCCGGCGCTGCAGGCGGGGCGGCAGGGCGTTGCGGCGACGCTCAAAGACGAATCGGGCTCGGTTTCAGGCGGCGGAGCCAACACCCGCTTGCGCAAGGGCCTAGTCTCGGCGCAGGTGGCGTTGTCGCTGCTGCT
>JBGSME010001197.1:0-4800 GCA_041740335.1 Bryobacteraceae bacterium
CACCAGACGGCCGGCCTGAGGATTGTAGATGAGGGGCGTCAGAAATACCAGTGTAGCGTTCCCTTTCCTCATGGGATCATGAGAAGTTGCATGGCGCACGACGTTGAAGCTCTCCGCCGGAAAATCCGCCACCATGAGCACCGCTACTATGTTCTGGACGCTCCCGAGATTTCCGATCTCGACTACGACGAGATGGTGCGCCAACTGCAGGCGATCGAGGCCGCGCATCCGGAGCTGATCACGCCGGACTCGCCCACCCAGCGTGTGGGCGGCGCCGTTCGCGACGGCTTCGTGCAGGCGGCGCATTCGGCTCCGATGTTGAGCCTCGATAACGCACTCAACGAAGGCGAACTGCGCGATTTTGACCGGCGCGTCCGCCAATTGCTCAACAGCGACGCCTATCGGTACGTAGCCGAATTGAAGCTGGACGGCCTGTCGATGGCCGTCCGCTACGAGGCCGGATCGATGGTGATCGCAATCACCCGCGGCGACGGCAGCGTGGGAGAAGAGGTCACCGCTAACGCGCGCACCATCCGGTCGCTCCCCCTGCACGTGAATCCGGTTCGCCTGGCCTTCGAGGTGCGGGGCGAAGTGGTGATGCCGAACCCGGCGTTTGAGAAGCTGAATGCCGATCGGGAGGCGCGCGACCTGCCGCGCTACGCCAATCCACGCAACTCGGCCGCTGGTTCACTGCGAGTGCTCGATCCATCGATCACCGGATCCCGGCAGCTCGACTTCTTCGCCTACTTCCTGTTTGAGAACGGAGTGCAGGCTTGCGGCAGCCAATGGGAAGCGCTCGAGGAACTCGCCGCGATGGGCTTCAAGGTGAATCCGAACCGGGCACGGTTCGACAACGTGGATGACCTCTACGCCTGGATCGCCGGGTGGGAAACCAAACGCGACACGCTCCCGTACGAAACCGACGGTGTTGTGGTGAAAGTGGATTCGATCCCGCAGCAGCAGAAACTGGGCTGGACCGCGAAGGCCCCCCGTTGGGCGATCGCATTCAAATTTCCGCCCCGATCGGCGGAGACCCTGCTCGAAGAAATCCGGGTGAACGTGGGCCGCACGGGCGTAATCACACCCTTCGCGGTCCTAAAGCCGGTTGCAGTCGGTGGCGTCACGGTATCCCGCGCCACGCTCCACAACGAAGACGAAATCGAGAGGCTCGGCCTCGCCGCCGGCGACACGGTGGAGGTGCTGCGTAGCGGCGACGTAATTCCGAAGGTGATCCGCGTGGTGCGACAGGGCGCGGATCGGCAGCCGTTCCACATGCCCGCTGAGTGCCCGAATTGCAACGAGCCTGTCGTCCGCGCCGAAGGCGAAGTGGCCTCTCGATGCATCAATCCGGATTGTCCCGCACGGCTGAAGGAGTCGCTTTGCTACTTCGCGTCCCGCGGCATCATGGATGTCGATGGGATGGGCGAGGCGCTCGTTGAGCAGCTTGTGACGCGGGGCATGGTCAACAGCATCGCCGATCTCTTTGGTTTAACCCGGGAACAGTTGGCCGGACTCGAACGGATGGGCGAGAAGTCAGCGGATCGAATCGTTCGCGGCATCGAAGCGTCGCGGGAGAAGCCCGTTACACGCTTGATCGCCGGGCTCGGCATTCCGTTTGTCGGCGAGCGCACCGCGCAGTTTCTGGTGGACGCGTTCGGCGATCTCGACGCCATCATGACGGCCGATGAGGAGACGCTGCAAACCGCCGAGGAGGTAGGGCCGAAGGTGGCGGCGAGCGTGCATGCGTTCTTCGCCAACCACCGCAATCAGGAGCTGGTCAGGCGCCTGCGTGAGGCTGGGCTGCGTTTCACGGGAGAGAAGAAAAAGCGCACGGGCGGTCCGTTGGCCGGTATGACACTGGTTGTCACCGGCACACTGCCGTCGTTAAGCCGCGAGGAGGCGCACGCATTGATTGAAAGCGCGGGTGGCAAAACCAGCGATTCGGTAAGCAAGAAGACAAGCTATCTGGTGGCGGGGGAAAAGGCGGGATCCAAACTGGCGAAGGCGGAGAAACTCGGCGTCGAGGTCATCGACGAAGCACGGCTGCGGGATCTGGCGGGATGAGCAAAGTCGTTGCATGGCTCCAAAGCTGGGGTCCAACCGGCGCCGTCTTCCTCGCCGTGCTGGACTCCGCCGGCGTACCGCTCCCGGCAAGCGTGGACATCATGCTGCTGCTGGTGGGCGCGACGACGCCGAAACTTGCGTTCATAACGGCGGTGTTGAGCATCATCGGGTCCGCGGTGGGAAGCATGATCCTGTTCGCAATCGCACGCAAAGGGGGCCAGGTCTACCTCGAGCGGCACGCCGCCACGCCGCGCGCCACGCAATTCCGCCTCTGGTTCAACCGCTTCGGACTCATCACGGTGTTTATCCCGGCGCTGGTTCCGATCCCGCTGCCGCTGAAGGTGGCGGTCATCTCCGCGGGCGCCATGGGCGTCGCTCCGCTCCCGTTCCTGTTGACCATTCTCGCCGCGCGGATTCCCCGCTACCTTGCGCTTGCGTGGCTGGGCGCTGAACTCGGCACCGGCGCTCTTGCCTGGATCGATCATCACAAATGGCACTTCGCGCTGGGCGCGCTGGCGCTGGTGGCTGCGCTGGCTCTGGCGGTTCGCCTTACCGAGAAACGGCTAGCGCGTTACAATGACGCGTAATGAGTGTTACACGACGTAATTTCCTCGCCGCCGCTCTCGGTGCGCCCGCGATCCTCAGCGCGAAGAAGGCCACTGATATCCGAATCGACGAAATCCGCTTCGGGTACGAGGACTACCTGTACCGGACGCCAATCAAGTTCGGCGGCTCGGTCGTCGATCGTGTGACCCTCCTCAACGTCAACTGCGTCGTCTCAACCGCCAACGGGAAAAGCGCTAAGGGCTTCGGATCCATGCCGATAAGCAACGTCTGAGCATTTCCATCAAAGAAACTGAGCTATGACCAGACCCTCGAGGCGATGAAACAACTCGCCGGACGCATCAACACGATCACCGACAAGCACAAGGAAATCGCCCACCCGGTAGACCTGAATGTCTCCCTGGAGCCCATGTATCTCGCCGCCGCCGCCGAAGTTACAAAATCGATGAAGCTGGCCGAGCCGATTCCGAAACTCTGCACGCTCGTCACCGCCAGCCCGTTCGACGCCGCCATTCACGACGCGTTCGGCAAGCTTCATGGCCGCAGCACCTATCGCACCTACGGCAGCGACTTGATGTCGCACGATCTTGGCCACTATCTCAACAAGGACTTCGCCGGCGAGTACCTCGGCCAGTACGTGCTGCCCGATCCAAGGCCGCGCATGCCGCTCTATCATCTCGTCGGCGGCGTCGATCCCATCACCGCGTCCGACATCGCCAAGCGCATCGGCGACGGTATGCCCGAGACCTTGCCCGATTGGATCAATTACAGCGGCCTCTCCCATATCAAGATCAAGCTCAACGGAGAGGATCTGAAGTGGGACGTCGACCGTGTCGTGGCTGTAGAACGCGCAGCCGCCGAGACCCAGAAGAAGCGCAAGGTTACGAAATGGGCTTACTCGCTCGACTTCAATGAAAAGGCGCCCAACGCGGACTATCTGGTCGCCTTCATCCGTCAGGCGAAGGAGAAGACTCCGCACGGCTTCGAGCGTGTCCAGTACATCGAGCAGCCCACCAAGCGTGACCTGAGGGCAGACCGCGCCAACAAGATGCACGAGGCTGCCAAGTACCGTCCCGTGGTCATCGACGAGTCACTGACCGGTCTCGACATGCTTCTGCTGGCGCGCGAGATTGGCTACACCGGCGTCGCGCTCAAAGCTTGTAAAGGGCAGGCCGACGCGCTGCTGATGGGCGCAGCCGCCCAGAAGTACAAGATGTTTCTGTGCGTGCAGGATCTTACGTGCCCGGGAGCGTCCTTGATTCACTCCGCCGGCCTCGCCGCGCACGTCCCCACCGTCGCGGCGATTGAAGCCAATGCGAGACAATACGTGCCGGCCGCCAATAAGGCCTGGGAACCTCGTTTCCCGGGCATCTTCGACATTCGCGATGGCTGGGTGAATACCGGGCAGTTGAACAAGCCCGGGCTCAGCGCCGTGGCTTAGTGGTTGGGTACAGAAGTCCGCCACGTTTCCTCGCCGCAGCGCCGGATGATCGGATCCAAGGCAACTCCGAGCCACGGACGCTATCTGGCGGCTCGCGAGTCGAAAAGGACGCGCCACGACGAATCCAAGTTGACCCAATTTGGATCGTGGTAGTGGTCACTCGGCGATTCCGGCACATACGAGAGTCCGTGTCCCTGCCACACATCATTTCAATGCCGCGCGCCGGGAATCGCGGCCTACCCCAGCCAGCGAATGCCGTCCACTGTGTCGCCATCGTTGCGGGGCCCAACCAGGTACGCGCTCATCCTGGCTTGTGTTTCGAGCGCCTGGACCCGGACCAGTAACTCGTTGACGCCCGGCCGCAGTTCCACGGCCTGTTGAAACTGCCCGGTTCGATAGCGCGTGCGGTTTTCCTCGGCCATTACACGCTCTCCGTTGAGCAGCGCTTCGAAATGGCCGCTGGCGCCGACCCACAGAAAAGCCTTCGCGTGTCCTTCCGAGTGGACCCGGGTGGCCGCCGCGAACGTGCTCCCCGGCGCAACCGGCTTCGCACTCCAGCGGTCAAAATGAAGCGTGTCGGTAGGAATCTCGCAAGCCCGCCATGACTCGATCGGCGCGGCCGGGTTCGCCGTCACGCGCCATCGCCGGTTGCCGCGCCCATACCACGACTTCGGCTTTACCCAGCGCCGCCGCAGCGGACCCGGCTCCGCGCCCAGCACATCCACCTCGGC
>JBGSME010001198.1:0-1936 GCA_041740335.1 Bryobacteraceae bacterium
TGGACATCCAGCCCGATAAATCGTATCTTGTTCATTGCGACCAACTCCTTTCGTATGCGGCTCTGCGCCGCTGGTTAAACCTTCCTTCGCAGCGTAACCCGCGTCACTGCGAATTCGGGTTGGTCGCTCCATATTGACTGACGAGGGCATGCTACCGGCTTGCGGAACCTCTAAACTACCAACCGGGAGGCAACCGCCAATGACGCGAAGACAATGGGAGACATCGCCGGGCCTGTTGCGTCTGTGCGCAACACTGCTTGTATTGGCCGCCGTTCCGGCCGGCGGAGCGGACGTCGATCCGAAGACCCTGGATCGCAAGGTGCTGTTCGGTTATCAGGGATGGTTCAACTGCGCCGGAGATGGAGCTCCGGAGAACGACTGGAGGTCGTGGGCGCGCGGGATTCCGGCTCCGGAGACGCTGACCATCGACATGTACCCGGACTTGAGTGAGTTCGATCGAGCGGACCTGTGTGTGGTTCCGGGCTTCACTATCGGTGGCCGTCAGGCCTATCTTTACTCGGCCTGGAACCCGAAAATCGTTAGCGCCCACTTCCGCTGGATGAAGGAGTACGCGTTGGACGGTGTACTCGCGCAGCGGTTCGTGACCGCCATTCCGCGGCGCCGCCCGTCGGGGGATGTCCTGCTGAAAAACATCATGGCCGCGGCCCGGGAGCACGGGCGGGTTTTCGCAATCGAGTACGACGTCACGGGGTCGCCTTCGGATCAGTACCTGGAAGCGATGCAGGAGGACTGGAAGTATCTGGTGGATGAGTTGAGGGTCACCGCCCATCCCAACTACCTGCACCACAACGGCAAGCCGGTGCTTTCGATTTGGGGACAGGGGCTGCAGGACGAAAGGCACCCGCCGCGGGAGCCCAAACGAGCCATGGAGACGGTGGTCTGGTTTCAGTCGGGAGCCCCGGAAAAGTATCGTGTGACCTATATGGGAGGCACGCCCTCGCGCTGGCGGACTTTGAGCAATGACGCGCAAAAGGATCCGGGCTGGAGCGAGGTCTACGCGAAGATGGACGTGGTGCAACCCTGGACCGTGGGGCGCTACCGCGATCCCCAAAGCGCGGATGCTTGGCGGACCGGGTACATCGAGCCGGACCTGGAGTTGGCGGCGAAGAACAAGCAACTCTACATGCCCGTGATCTTCCCGGGGTTCTCTTGGGCGAATCTGAAGAAGGGCGATACGCCGAACAAAGTTCCGCGGCTGGGCGGCAGGTTCTTGTGGCGGCAGGCCTGGAATGCCAGGACCGCGGGAGCGCGGACGCTGAAGATCGCGATGTTCGACGAAGTGAACGAAGCGACAGCCATGTACAAGCTGGCGGCGAAGCGGAGCGATGCGCCGGACCAGGGATACTGGCTGACGCTGGACGCTGACGGCGAGAATCTCCCCAGCGACTGGTACCTGCGGATCGCCCGGGAAATCACGCGTATGTTCCATGGGGAGAGGAAACCGAGCGAGGAGATGCCGCGATGAATCGAAGAGCGTTTTTGGCCAGCGCCGCTGCCGCGGGTTGTGCGATACCCCCGCCGGCGGCCAAGGGCGCAACGGTGCGGCCGAACATCGTCGTCATCCTTTCCGACGACTTCGGCTATGGCAGTCCGAACTGCTACGGTTCGAGCCCGCGCCACGTCAGGACTCCGAATATCGACCGCATCGCCCGGGAGGGAGTCCGGTTTACCGACGCCAACACGCCGTCTTCGGTGTGCACGCCCACCCGCTACGGGCTGCTCACGGGACGCTACTGCTGGCGGACGTCTCTCAAGAGCGGGGTGCTGGGCATCCAGTCGCCGCTCCACATCGAGACAACGCGCGTCACCATGGCATCGCTGCTGAAAGGGCAGGGCTACCGGACCGCGGCGATCGGCAAGTGGCACCTCGGCTATGGCGATGCAAGCACGACCGACTACACGGCGCCGCTGCGGC
>JBGSME010001199.1:0-8129 GCA_041740335.1 Bryobacteraceae bacterium
GCCGCCATTGGCTCGACTTTGTTCGCCGCCAAGGATGGCGTTACGGGATGAAGCCACCTCCCGCGCCGTCAGCAGGAACAGGAGCGTTGGAAGACTGTCGGTGCTTGGTGTCCGGCTTGACGGACTCGATCGCCAAGCAGATTTCATCGGGGCTTTCGACTTTCCCGGACACGCCCCAGCATTGGCTTGGCGAGATGATTTGGGCTTGATGAAAGCTATGGATCCGATGACGGCGGCGAGTCGAGTCTTCACTCGTGCCGAACACGACACTCGAACGGTACTCCGCCCGCGAGAGCAGAAACAGATGATTGGCGCTGAAGCTTTTTCGGAGTGAGTATGGCATTGACGCCTCCCGCATTGTCTACGAGCCCACCGACTCTTGGCAAGCTCATTTATGTAGAAAACTGATGTAGAGTACTTACCGCGTCCCCGCCAATAGGGGTTCTCCGAGCAGATTGGCTCCGGCGGCTACCGGCGAAAATGGATCCCTTTCTCACCGGCCCCAACAAACAGCGACCGTAATCCCGCAGGAGTCATGCGGGTACCGCGAGCAGGGCCTTTGAGGGAAACAAACAGGGCGTCCGTCGAAGTCTGCGGGCGTTCGAGCCGTAAATAATGATCTAGCAGTTGCATCGCCTCCGGGGCCAGCGGGAGGAATCGGGTCTTGTTGCCTTTGCCGCGCACCCGAATCTGCGCTTCCGACAACTGAAGATCGTCCTGTCGCAGATCCAGAACCTCTTGCGACCGAAGCCCCTGCAGCAGCATCAGTCCCACGATGGCCAAGTCGCGTGAGTTCCGAAAGCTGGACCAGAATCGGGCCACTTCGTCCACGGACAAAGGAATGATGGTCCGTTTGGCAGTCTTGACACGCAATCGGCTTAGGGCGGGCCGCGGCCTGCCGATGCCCATGGGCGCCCGCTGCCAGTACGTCGACTGGAGGGCCGGAGCGATCTGACCAGGGGCGCCTGGAAAGCAGACGCGCAAGGCGCGATCGACGATGGCAACACGCTGGTTAATCGTGGCGCCCGTCAACTCGCGCTCCTGGCCGGATTGGAATCGCACATAGTCGAGCAATGTCGATTCGGTGAGGGCCTCTTTTGTGACCTCGTCGGTGTGGTGAACACTCTCCCACCAGCGGAGAAAGTGCAACAACTCGTGAGCATAGGATCGCAGGGTGGCGTCCGCCAAACGGCGGAGTGTTTCATAGTCGAGATACTGGTTGATCCAGCCGATTTCACGACCGGTGGCCTCGTCGACGACCCGATACGGGCATCGCGCATGGTTGTGAGAGGGCTTATGCACCACCCGGAAGGTCATCATCGGGCCGCCTTCAGCAGGGACCGGAACTGGCCCGCATCACCGTCGCCGACAAGGAAGCTGTTCGGATCGTGGCCCTGCGGCAGGACCACGGTGCGCGCGCTTATGCCTTCGTCAGTGAGTCGGTGGACGAGCGATTGTGCTACTCGTTGACCACTGCCGTTCCGATCGGCATCAAAAGCCACGTAGACGGTTCGTGGACCGTCACACAGTTGCCGAAACTGGTGCGTATTGAGATTGGTGCCCAGCGAGCAAGTGACGTTGGGAAATCCGGCCTGCCGCACCGCGGCATAGTCGAATAGGCCCTCGACGAGAATCACTTCAGAATGCCGTCGGACCCGGTCCCAAGCGTACAAGCCACCTTTGGTGCCCGGAAGGAATCGATGTGGCGGCGCTGCGGTTGAGAGGCTGCGGCCATAGAGGTTACCTTCCAGCGGAAACACGATGCGATGGGTGTAGGCGTCGTAGCCGGCGCCGGTGATCAAACCGGCTTGGCGTTGGCTCTGGAGCGGGTAGCCCAACTGCGTCAGCCAACGTCGCAGACATCCACCGGGCGCATAGCCAATTCGCATCTCCTCGATCAGTTCGGGGCAGTGGATGCCGCGCTGATTGAGGTAGGCGACCGCCTCGCCGTGGCGGTGCAACTGCATTCGGTAGAGATCTGCGACTGCCTGAAGCAGCGGTGCCGATCCACGCCATTGTCGGAGCAGCCGCAGCGCCTGTGGGAACCTCACCTGGTGATAGAGTTCGGCAAAGCGAATCACGTCGCCGCCGCGCCCGCACCCATAGCAGTAGAACAAGTTCTTGCCTGGGTCTAAGAGGAAGCTCGGTTTGTGATCGGCGTGTAGCGGACACAGTCCCATTAGGCGACCGTGGCTGAGACGTCGGGCCGGATGCCAATCATGAGTTTGCAGATAATTCAGCAGTGGAATCTGCTGCTTCAACTCGTCGAGAGCTTGACGACTCACGGACTTCGTACCTCGAACGGCAGAATACGGCACAGCGCGGGAAGATCCCAGGCAACGATGGTGGGGGCCTGGAGAAAGTGTTGGCCGTGGCATCCGGCCCAGCACCATAAACTCAGCAATCGCCGCTGGGCCCAGCGGCGCACGGTGGATGCGTCAGGCGAGCGTGATGGATTCTTACAATGCGGCACTGCTTGCTCGGCAGTGTCGCCGCCGACGATCCGGTCGTAGGCCTGTTGTCGGCAAGGCACGCTGAAATGTCCCGAAGGCGCCAACCAGTGCGGCAACACGGTGAAGGTCTTCCTACACGGGCGGCAAATCCCACGTCGCACCCAGATGCGATCGTGTTGCTCGTCGTGAGCCTGGCGGAGCCGCCGGCCGTGGCCAATGATCGTGTCGTTCCGGCATAGCGGGCACCGCCGCGGCAGGAGATGCAACGGCACTACCCCGGCTCAATGTTGTCTTTGGTCTCTGTCAGTGCGATAAAGAGAATCACGGCTGGCGTGAAGGCCCGCCGCTGACCGTCGCCTGCTACGTTTCGATCTGCTGGCCGGGCCTTCACCCTCCCGGTAAAGTCAGACTCGAACGAAAAAAGAATACTGCTTTCAGTTGCTCACCGGGAGCCCTCACTGGGAACAGCCCTCACTTGGAACATTGGCCGGTTATAAACGGCTATACGTGGATGTGCGCGCGAATGCTCGACCCGAGGCTAGCTCAACTCCCGGAGACGGCGTTCCCGGAAACCCGAAGGCGCGCGCGTACTCGGTCCCCCCCAAACCCAAGTTTTCGGCTGGCTCTGCTTCTCAATCCAGCAACCCCTTCGTACTAGGCCTCTTCACGACCAACCCCGGATCCGCGTACCCATTCAACACCAACCACTCCCGGCTCTTCAGCGGCAACCGCGCATACGGCACCCGCTCCGGATGCTCCCGCAGCAACGCCTGAAACGAACTCTCCGCGACCCCACCCTTGAACCGCCTCAGCAACCCCCGATCAAGCATCCGGTAAACCGAAGCCCGCGAGACGCCCAAATCCCGAGCTACCTGCGACACAGTCAGCTTGGTCCACCCGTCGTCCTCCTCGAGTTCAGCCCCATCCCATCGCGGACGGCAATTCCGGCTCACGAACTTCTTCACCGCCACCGCCGACCGGCTCGGCAACTTCTTCGTCCCCCGCTCGACCGCCGCGATCTCATCCGGACCCCATCGCCGGCGCCGCACCCATGGCCAGTCCGCCTCCGGCACGTTCCGCCGAATGAACCGCTCCACCGACCCAGTGGAGCGTCCCAGGTTCGCCGCCAGCCGCTCAATCCGTGGCCGATGCTCGGCAGGTAGCGCAATCCAGTCCAAAACAATTCGGGCTTCTCTCGTGTTCCAGCTCTTCATGGCAGCTTCGGTCCGCCCCGATGCTACGGCGATCCACGCGTTCCGCAAAACTGGATTTAGGCGGCTCCCATCGACGCGGAGTGCGGCATCGTTCACCGCCCGGCGCCAGGCAAGCCCGGTGTTGTCCGTCACTTGGACGAACGCGAACTCCGCGGATACGACCCGCGTCGGCAGGCGATAGCGACGTCCAAAATTCTCGACGCAATTCGCGCACGTACCCATGGCTACCCATCCCTGCGGGGCCATCCCTGCGGGGACTTGCGTCGATCCACGAGTCGCTCTAAGCTGGAAACCGCAGCCCGGAACTTCCGGAGAACGATGCCCCAGACGTCAGGGAAATCCCAAGCCAGCGCCGAGTTCCGCCTCTATCGCTCGATGCGCGCCAAGGCATTCAAGATCCCGTGGCGGGACTTCGCCGCCGAGCGCGACCGGCTCATCCACTGGCGAACTTTCGGTCTGTGGGCCCGCGCGATCGCCGACGCCGAACAGGCTATCCCCAGGATCCTGCGAGAGCGTCTCGATCGCGAGTGCCCAGGCTGCCTCGCAAACCGCGACAACAACACCTACACCACACTGTGGGCGGATATCTCCGCGTGGGTCGACCGGCACGTCTTCGCCAACGCCGACACAAGGCTCGACGCGCTTCACTACTACGCAGGCCGGGATCCCAGGACGGAGCAGGCATGGGCCCATTGGACGCGCACCGCCGAAGCTTGGCGCATCAAGAAACCCACCAAGTACCCAAGCTTCGAGGTCTGGAACAAACAGGCCCTCGCGAGTCCACGAGAGAACGGGCAACCCATCATCGACGCCGACATCGTCGACGCCTTCATCGAATGGGAAGCTTTCGCCTTCTGGGTGCGTGTCGCCACAACGGCTGCCCGCCATCTACCGGACGCCGTCGCCGCCGCCCTGGAGAAACGCTGCCCCGGCTTTCTCGCCCAGTTCCGTGCGCAGGCTACAATCTCGCCGAAGACGACGATGCAGTTCTGGACCGAGCTCCTGACCTGGATCGAAACAAACCACTTCAGAAAAGCTGAAAGCGCAATGGGAATCCAGTCGGTCCGCGACGCAGCCCACCGCCACCTTCGCGCGGAGAGGATCAGTGGATACCGCACGGAGTGCGAGTACGCCTGGCGCCGCAAGCCACCCGATCCCTATCCGACGTTCGAACACTGGCTTCGTGAAGCCGACGCCTTCGTCGCCGGCGTCCGCCGCCCGCCCCGACGCGTGATCTCGCCGCGACCGTAATCCATCGAACGCACCAACCAGTTCCTTGTCTCCGGCGCCAACGCCGCGAGCGGGATTTCGTCGGAATGATACCGGCACAACGCACGTAGCGATTCCTCAGTAATCCGCCCATTCTTCCGCTCCAGCCATCCTGCCCGGATCCACTTCTTCACTCGGTACGGTGTGACACCAAGGTCCGCCACGAGGTCCTTTGCCTTGAAACCGCCAAAGAAGTCCGCGCCCCACCCAAGACGCCGCAGGCGCCCGAGCACCGACCGTTCCGACCGCCCCAGCCGCCGCGCGATCGTGTCCACGCGCTGGCCCATCAACGACAGCAGCTGATGATCGAGCGCCGCCGACCATGGTTGCCGATTCGCGGACTCATGCCGCGTGAGCCCAAGGGTACGGGCTCTCCAGACAACTGCGTCGCGTGACCAATCCGGATGCAGTTCCAGAATGTCGTCGATTGCCGCGTTGGAGCCCGCACGGCCTCGACCGTACTTCTCGCGCAGGATTCCGTCCTCGATCGCCGTCCACACATGCGCTCGGTACAGAGGCCGCTTCCGCTTCGTGAGTCCGAGATAGACGATTCGCGACCAGATGAGGTCTTCCGCCAACTCGGGATGGGAGCTTCGGACCGCAGTGATGGCGGCGTACTCCGATCCACGCTTTGAGTCGAGCGCGGATCTCAGGTAGTCGTCGAGTTCGCGCGGCCAAGCCGCCTTGGTCGGCGTCGCGTTCCGGGAGCCCATCCACCCGGGGGAGGAGGGTGTTTTTGGGATAGTAACCGCTTTCGGCATCGGAGCACCGGTTGTGTCTGCATGTTTCTCGTTTCTGACTTCGGTCGGGGCTTCGTGAGCCGCCCCTATTTCCCTAAGAATTGAGAGAGGCAAAAAGTTCGAAATCTCCCGCATCAAGGGGTGGCGATTCCCCGTGATGTGGTCATGTCCCGGCGATAAGTTGTAAACTCTTTCAACTTTTCGGGTTTCTGAATCCTTGTACTAGATAGGGGCAGTGTTGGCAGCACCTGGGGCCCCAAGATTGCTCGCCAGAGCATCGGAATCATGGCAAGGGTAGGCAGCAATGACCCGGAGCGATCCGACTCGTCAACGGCCGTGGAACTGTGGCTCACCACAGAGACGAACCGCGATGGCGACCTGTTGGTTCATCCGGCCGTGTTGGAAGTCGCCAAGGCCAACTGGCCGTGGGTCCGCGCTCTGGTCGCCAGGCAACTCAACGACGTGCCGCAGGCAGCGACGATGTGTGAGGAGGTCGCGATTGAGGTCTCCCGCCAATTGCGGAGGGACTCGGAAGTCGGCAGGAATCTTGGCTCGTACTTTCGAACGGCCATGATCCACCGGGTGGCCTATGAGTCGGCTCGATCCGGCAAGATTGTGTATCTTGGCGCCACCTATGACCTTGAAGCCGCCTGCTGTCCCAGTTCGCCAGATTGGACCACATCGCTTCAGAATCAGATGGCCGTCGCAGCGCTCGCACAGTTCATGACTCCCGACGTCCGCGTCATCCTACACTACCTCGAAGCAAGATACACGTGGAAGGAACTCGCCGCTCGCATTGGGCTATCCGACAGACAAGCTCTCGCACGGTTCTACTACGGCGTAAAGCGGGCTCACGAGCGCCTGCTCGATCAACAGGCGCGACGCGCTCAGGCGGAAAGGGACGAGTCCGATGCATCCGAATGAACCTTTTCGCCGCCTCACGCGGCGACAGGAACGAAACCTCGTGCAGTCTGCGGCGCAAGCTGCGCGCGTCGATTTTCCAGACCCTACTCGCGCTGCATGTCCGGGCTCAGACATCCTGCAACGCATTGCTGCCCGCGATCCGACGGTAGACGACTCTCCGGACGTGATTGGCCATATCGCCACCTGCTCGCCGTGCTTCATTGAGTACAGCGGCTTCCGCGATTCGGTCGAACACCGCACAAGGATGTGGCGAGTCGCCATCGCGGCAGCGGCATGCCTGATCGTAGTGGCCAGCGTCATCGGGGTTCGCCGCGCGCCGGTGAGTCCCGTGGCCAACGCACCAGTCGTAGCGAAGACGGAAGCCGTCGCGCCGGTGCAGCCGGTCGCGATGACGGTCGATCTGGGTGCGTATTCGCCCACGCGGGGCTCCGGTGGTCCGAGGGTAATCCTTCGACTGCCACTGAAGCTTGTTCGCCTCACCCTGCAAATGCCAGTCGGGCTGGAGGCAGGTTCGTATCAATGCCGGATCGTTTCCGGCCCCGTTGTGCTCCTCGACTCGCGCGTCCATGCCGAACTTGCTAACGGCATCGTCTCGTTCGAAATAGACCTCGACCTGGCTACAACGCCACACCGCCAGCTTACGTTGATGATCCGTCCGCCGGAACTGAGCTGGAGGAGTTACCCCATATCTGTGCAAGAGGAGTGAACCATGCGGCAAAATACATGGCCGGGAATCTTTCTATTGACGTGTTTCGTACTCCCATCGCCATCCGAGGAATCGCACTCCGCGGAACTCCTTCGGCGTGCGCTATACCGCGCCGACCTGTACAACTGGGCCGACGCGGCTTCTGACTTCGCTGAAGCTGAGAAGCTGTTCGTCGCCGCCGGCGATCAGCGCAACGCCCTCTATGCCAGGCTTGGCCGTATCCGGGCGAACATTGAACGCGACCAGGACACGCTGTCTGCGGTTACGTTCCAACTCGGCAAGGAACTCGATAGCAACCCACTGTTGCAGTCCGACCGGCTGCTCCGCATGTTCTGCCTCATCGTCAAAGGTGACATCGATATCGAAACCGACACCGGGGCGATGCGGTCTGACTGGCAGCAAGTGTTGGACCTTGCCCGCGAACTCGGCGACGAGAAGTGGCAGTACCGAGCGCTCGCGCAACTCGGTGTCGCGGCCTTTTATGACGCTGATCTGGAGACAGCGCGTAAGAACGTTGGCTCCGCGCTTGCAGCAGCAGCCAAGGCAGGTGACGTCGGCGCGCAGGTCCGGTTCCTTACGATACTCGGCAACGGCCTTACGCAAGCCAAGATGCATGAGCAGGCGCTACCACTTCTGGAGAGCGCCCTCAAGCTCGCGGCTGCGAATCCGGACATAGGCTATCAGTTCACCGTGCAAGAGATCCGCATGACCGCACTGATCGGTCTTGAGATGTTTGACGCTGCCCAGCGCATTGCCGACGAAGCACTCGACGAAGCCCGCCGGACGAAGCGGGCGATGCACGAAGCCACCATCCTCGCGCGCG
>JBGSME010001200.1:0-6243 GCA_041740335.1 Bryobacteraceae bacterium
GGCGGGCGGCTTCGGTCCGAAGTGCATCTCCCCCCAGAACGCCCTTCAATTCGGTTGAAGTCTCGCCAGATTGCGAACTGTGCGCTTCGTCGATGATGACCGCGCAACGCCTGGTCTGCAGTACCCCGGTTCCGTTCTCGCCCCGTTGCTCTGCCATTTTCATCAGTTGGCGCGAAACGAACGGAAACTTCTGCAACGTAGTAATGATGACAGGCACAGCGCGGTCTAGCGCCTCCGCGAGCGGCCGTGATCGTTCATCGATCTTCTGGACAACACCCTGTCGATGTTCAAACTGATAGATCGTGTCCTGAAGCTGCTGGTCAAGCACCACGCGATCCGTCACCACGATCACGCTATCGAAGACCCGTTCGTTGGTGGCTCCATGTAGCGACGCGAGCCTATGCGCAAGCCACGCGATCGTGTTGCTTTTGCCGCTGCCCGCCGAGTGCTCAATCAGGTAGTTATGCCCCACCCCTTCCGTCCGCGCCGCCTCGACCAACGAACGCACCGCCTGCAACTGGTGATACCTGGGGAAAATCAGCGATTCCTTCCGCACCTTGCGGCCCTGCTCATCCCGACGCTCGTCGATTTGAAGATGCAGAAACCGTGCCAACAGATCGAGAAAGCTGTCGCGCTGCAAGACCTCTTCCCAAAGGTAAGCCGTCTTGTAGGCCCTCCCGCCACGGTCCGGTGGATTTCCGGCGCCACCCTCAAAACCCTGGTTAAAAGGCAGGAAGTGGGTCGCGCCGGAAGCCAAGCGTGTCGTCATTAACACGGCGTCAGTATCCGCGGCGAAGTGAACCAGAGTCCGGCGTTTGAACTCGAAAATTGCTTCGCGCGGGTCGCGATCGGTTTGGTACTGCCTCCTTGCATCGTGCACGGTTTGCCCGGTCATGGGATTCTTCAGCTCGATCGTGGCGATCGGAACGCCGTTGACGCTGAGCGTCACGTCGAGCGAAGCCTCTGACTTTTCCGAATAGCGAAGCTGCCGGGTCAATCCGACCCGATTGGCCGCATACCGCGCTTCCAACTCTGGATTCAGCCCGTGTGCAGCCTTGAAGAAGGCAATTCGCAAGGTTCGGCCGTAACACTTGAACCCATGCCGCAGCGTGGCAAGTGAGCCATTGGCGTCCATCCATTTGCATAGGTCGTCAAGCACCTGCTGGCTTGTCTTGGCGCCATGCAGCGCTTCGAGCTTCGCCCAATCAGACGGTTGCGTCTCGCGGATGAACTCCACAACTGTCTCCGGGAAGATGGCCCGCTCGCGGTCAAAACCGTTGGCCGGAACGGCGACATAGCCGTTAGCCAGCAGACTCGTTTCGATGACCGACTCGAAAGCGAATTCGGTATGGCGAGGTCCTGAAGTCATCCTACCCTCGATAGTCGCTGATCGAGAAACCAAACCGCTACCCGACCGAACGGTCGCCCTCGAAGGTCGCCGGCCACGCGCTTCTCACATTCTCTTTCCAGGCGCGCCCGAGGAACCGGTCCCTTCAGCCTGGTTCTCTCACTTTTCAACCACTCCGTCATCGCGGAAAAGACGCCCTTCCGATGATTCTTCAGCGTTGTCACGTTGAGGTTGAGGACGACGCACAACTGTGCGTCGAACTCCAGATCATCTGATCGGATTGTGCCGTCCGCTTCGTACCTGATTCTTTGCTCGATGTTGTGGGTTGGATTGGCGGGGTTCCAGCGGAGGTCGCGATCTCCTTTCCTCGTGTCGCAATGTTGCCGGTCCTCCGGTTGGCCCTGCCCACCAATGCAGGCGCCCAATAGATTTTGATAGTCGAGTTGTTCGCCTGGATGGTTCGACTGACACCGCCAATGTTCGATCTTCATGAGCGTCGGATCCTCGTAGATTTGGCCCATGCAATAGCAGCAGAGGCCATACTGCTCAGCAAAGAGGGTCGCGCGCAGTCTGTCTTTATCTGCGAAGTTGGCATAGTCGCAGTGTGGCGTCAATCGGTGCGTCGTGAGGCTGTGTGGCTCGGGCCCCTTCCCTATCGCTCTCAATCGTTCCCCTCCATGAAGTCGAGGAGCGTCGTCAGCCGGGTTACCTCAGGGTCACCTACCCCAACATGATCCACCAATTCGGACAGAAGATTTCGCGCGCGTTCAAACTCCTGTTTCCCAATCGCGGCGGAAAGCGCCGCCAAAAGCGTTTGCACCTCCGCCGTTCTTGAGTCAGCGTCCATGATCTCTTCCAGAACACTACTGGAGTCCATTCCGAATGAACGGGAGGGCGAGTAGACACGGCCATTGGCGATGATCTGGACCCGATCGTGTTCGACTTCGCCGATTACCTGCGGCGAGTGCGTCGTGGCGATGAACTGGCATCGCGGGAAAGTGGCCGTTAGGTTTCCCACGATTCGCCTTTGCCACTTGGGATGCAAATGAAGATCGATCTCGTCGATGAGAATGACGGCTTCCGCTTTTGCCAGTGGATCGTCAACCGATGGGTTAGCAATCGACAGCCGACGCGCTAAGTCCAACACTAAGCCCAATGCGCCGCGCTCACCGTCGGAAAGTTGAGTCACCTCCAATGCGACTCCTTTTCGGTCGAGCACCAGGCGGGGTTCATCATCTCCCTCAACTCGAAGGTTGTCGTACTCGGGAAGGAACTGCGCGACGGCACGTTGCAGCACACGCAGATGTTGAGCGGCCACATCGAGCTCACTGGACAGAGCCCGTTGCGCCTTCATCCAGTCGGCGAAATAGCGAAGGTACATCGGTCGCGGCGTTAGGGCCTCGGCGTATGCGGCCGCTTTCCCGCCGGCAGCCTTGGCCTTGGCTCCGACGGCGTATGACGCCACCGCACGGTTTGTCGAAAAGAAGATGCAGTTGGGGGCGGTCGAACACGTCGCAGCCAGTTTGCGCCTTTCTGCTAAGGTCTTGTCGAACGAATCGGAATCGCCTGCCGATTGGGATGATTCCAGCTCCCGAAGCAGGGTTCTCTTACGGTCACGAAGCCGTTCAGTTTCCAGAATCTTCCTGCGGAGTTCGTCGACATTCTCCTGAAGGTCGGCGGCAAACGCCTCCCGGCGTTCGTGGCGGGTGAACCGAAACTCGCCGCCCCCTAGCTCGACCGAAACACCTACTTCGAGGAATGGCGCACTTTTGCGGATGTCGGTCTCGGCGAAGGCCATCGGCTTGCTTCGGGAATCGGTGATGGAAGGTAGGATGCGTGAAAAGCAAGTGCGCAGCGCGTCGAGAACAGAGGACTTGCCGACACCGTTGATGCCGACAATCAGGTTGAATCCCGGCTGAAAGGCGAACTCTGCGGTTTCTATGGCTCGCAGATTGGCGACGCTGAGCGACTTAACTTGCAACCTTCCCTCCAACGTCCAGTTGCCCGGTCACCGCAGCGGAGATGAGTGCGGCGCGGCGTTCTTTAAGGAGCTCAATTGTTCTAGACGTTTTGGCGCGCAAGGCCTCAGCGCGTCCGGCTTTGAGTTCGATCCAGGCTACGATGCTCTCCTGCTCATCAAGCGGTGGAACGGGGATCCGGATCTCCCGGAATCCATCCCAATATAGTCGAAGGCGATCCCACGTAATTCCGTGGGACTCCCTGCAACACTCAGCGCTGAACTGCTCCGTCCGCATCAGGTAGCTGACGAAGTCAGTAGAAAGTTCCTCGGACACCTCTGCGACGGTATAGTCCGGGCTAACCAATCCATCAACGGGCGCTATTCCGACGGCCCCTTGCCACATGCGCATCTTATTAAAGGCAAGGTCCCGGGCGCGCGCTACCTTGTAGCTATTAAAGTCTGCAGCAGTGGACTCGATTTGGTCAGTCGAAAACTGCCGAAGCGTTACTCCTGAGTTGATTGACACCTCTAGCAGGGGTAGTTCTGGCTCCGCCCTGTTGTCGCGCTCTCGAAAAAGCCATGCGCATCGTTCAACCTTCCAATGCGCAGGGATTCGGCCCAACCACGATACGCCAGAATCGCGGAGACGAACGTTCGGATCGACGCCAAGTGTAACAGCGTGGGAAATCATCGCTCGCCGCTTTTCCGCCAGCAGTTCCAGCAGCTTCTCCTTGGCAGCGACCAATTGGTCAATGGCAGTCGTGTGGTCTACGAGAAATCGCGATATCGCAGTTTGCGAGTGCAACGGTGGTACCGGTACTGGCAGATTGGCGATGACGTCTACCGCCAGACCTGGTTGGGCAGCCGACTGTGAATACTGGTTGAGATTCATGGAGCGCAACAACTCGCCGAGCCACCGTATGTCAGCTTTGCCGTGGGTGTCGGCAACTACGGCGTGTTCGGACGCCCAGAACCGTCCCGAAGCGTAGTTGACGTTCCCACACAAGGCGCCTTGTCTGCCTATCAGAACGAAGTCACCTTCGTGAGTGAAGTCTGAGGTGAAGCCACGGAATCCGTTCCCTCCGAAGACTGGAAACTCCCCCGCGTCCGTAATCGCTTCGGGCGAAATCGTATCTCCACTTTGAAGAAATGCTACATGCTTGAGCTTCTTGATGGCCCATCCTGGCGGAACTGCGCCATTAAGCCCCGATGTTACCGCGGTCACGCCACAACCTCCTTCAGCAATCGAAGGACTTCTTCTTCGGCAATCTTGAGCTCCCCGTCAATCTCTGCAAGCGTTCTTGGTGGCGTAAACCGATAGAAGTGTCGATTGAAGTTGATTTCGAACCCCACCTTATCCTTGCTTCGATCCATCCACGCATCGGTGACGTGGGGCAGAACCTCGGCTTGAAAATACGCATCGACGTCGACCTTGAGGGGCACATTCTCGAAATCGCGGCTGTCGGAATCGGGCTCGTAGTTATCGCCTCGGTTGCCAACGAGCACCTTCTCTGCGGCCTCGTGGCGTACGGTAAACACGGAACGAAATAACTTCTGCTCAGCGGTCTTCCAGCGAGAGTTTCGAGCCCGAAGAATCGTCTGGATACCCGACCAAACCTGGTTCCAGTCCAACAGCGGCTCACGTCCAAGCTGCGTGTCAATTGCTTGGATGTCGTCGAGCAGTTCGGGGCATGCGTCCAGGAATCGCGCCTTCTCTTCGATCGTCATCTGGTATCGCAAGCGCAACGGCCGCTCAACGGTCACGCGCGTGTAGCCAAAATCGTCGTTGTCGAAGATCTTGGACCGCTCGTTCTGTTCGAACTGGCCATAAAGCCTGACTACATCGGCAATCTGATTGGGCTCACCATCTTCGCCTTCGCCGATCTTGCGGCGCTTGTCTCCCTGACTGCGGCGCATCGGAATGAAGAATTCGCGGGCGTCAATGAGTTGAATCTTGCCTTTACGCCGCTTCTCCTTGCGGTTGGTGACGATCCAGACGTAGGTGCCAATTCCCGTGTTGTAAAACATCTGCTCCGGCAACCCGATGACCGCGTCGAGCCAGTCGTTCTGAATGATCCACTTGCGGATATCGCTTTCGCCGGACCCGGCACCGCCCGTGAAAAGGGGCGAGCCGCTGAAAACGATAGCTAGGCGTGAGCCATGTTTGTGCTCGGCGGGCGCGACGCGCTCGAACTTGCTGACCATATGCTCTTCGGCGCTTGCCAGAATCGACCCACCCCTACTCGCCAAAACTGACCCACCACCCAACCGGGTGACCATGGACGGGCATGCCCGAAGCCCGGAAGAAACCGTGCCGGATCTGCCGGCGGTGGTTCCGTCCGGACGCGCGAGTCGGCCCACGTCAACGCGCCTGCAGTAACCCCGACTGCCAGAAAGCCCGCCGCCAGCAAACCCAAGCCAGTTGGCGAGACCGCAACGCCGGCTACGCCACCGCCTACCGCATCGACCAACGCCACCGGCCCGACATCCCCGAAGAGCCGGGACCACTCCGCGTTCCGCCGCCGTTGAACCAACTTCCCTGGGACCTCGCGAAAGACCAGTTCGGAAGCAAAGGCGCTGATTTCATTGGGGTTATGGGTGCACTAATCCTGCGGTCCGCGAAAGACCAGTTCCAGGCGCAATCCATTGATTCCAAGGGGCTTTCCGGCACACTTCCCCCGGCGCCGGAAAAGACCAGATCCGAGCTGCCGCATACTGAACCTCGCCGAGCCGCACCCGATGCCGCAACTGGAATTTCATCAACTGGACCGCCGCCTGGAGGGTCTCCGGGTTCGCCACCCGGCACGCCAGCGGCGGTTGCTCGCCTCACTGGCTGAGACCGGTCAGCAAACGCCGATCATCGTCATCGAAAACGCGGGCCGCTATCTGGTCATCGACGGCCACAAGCGCATCGCCGCGCTCGAGCAACTGGGGC
>JBGSME010001201.1:0-4397 GCA_041740335.1 Bryobacteraceae bacterium
TCCCGATTCGTTTCATTTCAGCTTCGCCAGGTTTTTCCGCCAACCGCCCGCCATCCGGCCGATCTCGTCCACATGCTCCGCCGCGAAAGCAAAGGAGTCCGTGGAGAGGAGTTTCAGATCCTTGGCGAGCCGCAAGAGATAGCGTGTACTGTTGACTTTGCGGATTGCCTCATCGAGCAGCCGCTCCTTGCCCAAGGAAGAGTAGGCTGCCTCCACGAGGATCACCAACAAATCGAGGCCCTGCTGCGCCAGTCTGTCGCCAACGGTGAAGCGGTAGCTCCGCGCGAAGTTCTCCACCTTCGAAAGCAGCCACAAGACGAAATCGTACGTCTTCAGCACCACCACCGGGGCGCCGTCCGCAGGTTTCGTGGGCTTGGAAGGCATGTCGTCTGAAAACTCTTATTTCGCCCGGCTTCGCCGGTATCATCGGACCCCGCCGCGGAACGCGGCGCGGAGGTTCGAAGCACCGTCGCCCCACGAACCGCCCCGCAGGACTCGCCACGTCCGATCCTCGTGCCAGTCCTCCACCCACTCCCAGACATTGCCCGCCATGTCCGCAATTCCCTCCGGCGTCGACCCCAGGGGAAACAACCCAACCGGGCTCGGATGGCCGACACCCGTCTTGTCGTAGTGTTTGCTCTCTCAAGCTCCTGTTTCGATTTGGAACGAGAGGCCGCACATCGGCCCCGGTTGTGCCGCGATTCTCCATCGCCCTACGCGAATGAGCAAGATTCAGGCTTCCCGGGCGCTATCGATATTGAACCTGCGTGCCAGTGTAGCTCTCCCAGACGATCGAGGCCATATCAAGCCCCGTCGCGATGAACCGGGCGGGGGTGAGACGGCTCGCCGGTGGTTCAAGCGGTAAGGAGTCGGCTCCATCGCCGGATTGGCCACCATCCCCCCGGCGCTGGTCGATCATCGGCGATTCGTTGCACTGGCCAGCAAAACGAGCGGACCGCTTTCATGCCGGTTGTTCTCCGCGCACAGGACCCGATTGCCGTCGCCACGACCCCGGCGCCTGACCCACGAGCTTCTTGAAGGCGCGGCTAAAGGCCGCTTCAGACTCGTAGCCAACGGCTTCGGCCACCGAAGCCACACCACTGCCATTGGCCAGTAGACGGGCAGCCAGTTGCATTCGCCATAGCGCCAGGTACTGCATGGGCGGGTAGCCGACCATCGCCGTGAATCGCGCCGCGAAAACCGAGCGAGACAGGCCCGCTTGCCGGGCCAATCCCTCTACCGTCCACGGCTTGCTGGCGTCGTTGTGGAGCGCGGCCAGTGCTTGTCCAACCATCGGGTCTCGCAGACCCGCGAGCCAGCCGGTCTGGTTGGGCGGAAGGGTCTCCAGATAGCGGCGGATCGCCTCCACAAACACCAGCTCGGAAATCCGCGCCAGTACGTTCTCACCGCCGGCCCTGGACCGGCCCGATTCACTGGTCGCGATCATCAACAACGTGCCGAGCCATCCGGACTTGGCATAGTCGCCCGACCCCGACAGATGGATCACCGGTGGCAGAGCCGAAAGCAAAGGATTGAACGGACTCTCATCGCAGCCCAGAAAGCAACAAAGGATCCGCGCTTGCTCCGCCCCGGGATCCGGACCGTGGTAGACCACCGGCAGTTGCGTGAACGGCGGGGTATACAGGGACATATCGCGGGTCCCAGTCAACTCTGGCGCGCTGCACAGGACATGGGCGTCGCCCTGTGGAAATAGAAGCAGATCGCCCTCCTGCAGCCGAATCAGAGACTGGCCGATCCTATTTCCCCAACCGCTGCCACGCGCCAGCAGGTGGTACTCGATGACCCGTTGCGCGCCTGGCATGACCTTGGCGGCGATCTCCCGCGATGGGGGCGCCTCGAACGCCCAGGGTGGGCTCACATTGAATTCGAAGTACACCGCCCCGGTTAAATGAACCGCGCTCAACACATCCGAGAGTACGTCAATCGGCATGAGCGCCCCGCACAAACCGGCGGCTGCACCGCACCCCCAGGACCACCCGGCATCGGAACGGCATCGACAGACGACCTGCAAGCCAAAACAGACGCTCGCGCATGGCGTGAATACGACTCCTGCCCTATGTTAAAGACATGCCGGCGGGAACCCCCGGCAAATCCCAAGAAGAGATGACTTTATGGTAAACGATGTTACTCAATGTCTTGTTTCAGCGCGCGTGTGTACACGCGCTGCCGGCCTGGCTGATCGCCTGGAGCAGGGAGCGCGAGCCTTGGCCGCATTCGCAAATACTCTGACTGATGCACAGTGGCGCACGCGTGTTCCCAAAGATGGGCGCACGGTTGGCGTGATCGTTCATCACGTCGCCAGTGTGTACCCGCTGGAGATTGAGTTGGCCCAGAAGCTAGCCGCCGGCCGGCCCATCAACGGAGTGACCATGAAAGACGTTGATGCGATGAATGCCAAACACGCCAAGGAAAACAGCGCCGTCACCAAGGATGAGGCACTGGAATTGCTGACGCGTAACAGCGGAGCGGCCGCTACCGCAATCCGGGCGCTCAGCGACGAGGCCCTCGCTCAAGCCGCCCCCGTGTCGTTGTACGGAGGAGACGCCCCATTGACTTGCCAGTTCCTGCTGGAGGACCACGCCGTCCGGCACAGCTATCACCACCTGAGTGTAATCACCCGGACGCTGGAGACAAATCCTGGTTCCAGCGGTTTTTAGGGCGGCACCTGACCGGATTCCCTCTAACACTAACTTCAAATTGAAAGGAAACGATCGTGAAAACTCGTACCCACACTCACTCCCATTCACTCACTAGCGGACGATCCCTGGTGATTGGCGGCGCGCTGGTCATAGCGCTGTCGTTTGCCGCCGCCGCGGAGGACCACCACAGTCACGGCAGCGCCTCACCGGCCAAGCTTGTAGACCTCGTTCGCAGCGCCACTCATCAGTTTGTCGACGTGAACGCCGGGCTATACGCCGCTATTCGGCTGCGTAAGCGGTCCGGATCACGGAGCAATGGGCGTTCACTTCATCAATACGGCACTGGTGGCCGATGGTGAGATCGACGGTCAACACCCGGAGGCGATTATCTATGAGCCCGCGAAAGACGGTATGCGACTGGTTGGCGTTGAGTACATCGTGGACGCCGCCACGTGGCTGGCGCGTCATCCGAGTCCTCCGATGCTCGAGGGGCAGGCCTTCCAACTGGTGGGCAGCCCAAACCGCTATGGCCTGCCGCCCTTCTTCGAACTGCATGTCTGGGCTTGGCGGGACAATCCAAACGGCGCCTTCGTCGATTGGAATAACCGCGTGAGCTGCGAAGGACGGTGATCGAATAGGGGCGCGGTCCTGAGCGGGCCGCGCCCATCCCGCCGGCGTTGAACGGGGCGGATCCCTCCGGGCAACCCGTTGAGGTTTCGAAGGACCACAACGGTGTTCGCCGGCAAGGGTTCGCTTCGCCGCTGTGCGCCGTTGTGGCGAGTAACCTACTGCGACGGGCGGCTCCTTGCGGCCGGCGTTGCCGAACGAAAACGGAGCGGGCGGCTTGAGCGTCGGCTTCCCTTTGCCGCCTATCAGGTTCTATCGGCTTTCGGGGGGCTAGTAAAGTTCCAGGTGCGAATGGGCATGGCCAGACACGCGAAGAGTGCCTCGACAACCTCCGAGAGGCAATTACCCTCATTCTTGAACACCGCCGGCAAGAGTCGTTGCGGTCGCTTCCTCCGGAGGCCAAGCAGGAACTCGTTGTCGTCGGATGAAACGCGACACCTTGCTACGCCACTCTTCGGCGACACGGCGGCGTCATTCGGCGCGAGGGCAAAGAGCACTCCCTTTGGGAGAACCCTCAGACCGGGCACGCAGAAGCGGTTCCTCGCCATGTCGAGATCGCGAATTTGCTGGCAAAGCGAATCTGCCGGCGGCTCTCGATTCCTGATCCACAGGGATGGCGAGGATCCAAGATCCCTGCGGGGAGGCCGGCATAACGCGGCGGGTGCCTTGTCCGCGTTACTTGATGTCCGCGCCAACCCGCCGGCCCCATATCGGGTATGCGAGCGATCTTCCTGATCTGCCGGGCTTTTCACGCAGGCCATGAAAGTGAATAGAATTACCGAAGAGCTGTTCAGGTAAAGGATTTCAAGCCGCGGGAATGGACAGCATGCGAGCGAAGAGGAACAGTGCACCGCAACCGCCGCAGAACCCCAGTGCTAGGCCATTGGCCATGAACAGTAGGTGGTCAGCCATACGTTGTCGCGCTAAAGCCGCTCGTTTTCCGGCGGCGGCGCTCTCCACCGCAGACAGCAGGTTCCCGATTCGTTTCATTTCAGCTTCGCCAGGTTTTTCCGCCAACCGCCCGCCATCCGGCCGATCTCGTCCACATGCTCCGCCGCGAAAGCAAAGGAGTCCGTGGAGAGGAGTTTCAGATCCTTGGCGAGCCGCAAG
>JBGSME010001202.1:0-3545 GCA_041740335.1 Bryobacteraceae bacterium
GGCTGGGCCGCGTACTTCGTGCCTTCTTCGATTCCGGTTCCGCCGTTCCCTATTTGTCGGATGCATTGCGCCTCGCGCCGGACCGGCCCGAGGTGATTCGTGAGTACGCGCTGACGGTGCAAGACCGGACCATGGAAGCCGCTTTGTGGCGGCGGCTGACTGCGCTCCCACGGGTGCCGGAGGTCTGGCGGCATCAGGCACGCGAACGCGTCGCGGTGATCGAGGCTCTGCGAGGCCGCTCGACTGACAGGCTATTGAGCGAATATCGCTCCTACAGGATCGCCATGCCAGCGGCGCGGTCGCGAGACAACCGGCCCATGGGATGGATCCTGCGGATTTCGATCAATGGGCGCGATCCATTGCGCTTGTTACTCGATACGGGATCGCGCGGTGTCTTGGTATCGAGACGCGAGGCGAAGCGGCTCGGACTGGAGACACTTGCCGAAACGGTGCATGCCGGCTTTGGCGATGGCCGGGCTACGAAGGGATGGATCGAGATGGCGGATCGGCTGTCGGTCGGCGGTCTCGAATTCGAGAATGCGATCATCGAATCCTCCGAACGGCGGCTTCCGGCTGACGTGGACGGGCTGGTTGGCATCGCGGTGTTCCGGCGGTTCGCGATCACGCTCGACGGGCCCCGGCGGCAACTGCGCCTGGAGCCGCTCACACAGCCGGCGGAGACCGGGCCGAACATGGTTCGAGCGGGGCATTTTTTGATCGCGCGAGGAATCGTGGAAGACCAGCCGGCGCGGATCCTGATCGACTCAGGCGCGGCTTACTCGATCCTCCGGCCTCCGGATTCACCGGTTTCGCTGCGTGCCGTGTCACTGGAAGGAGTCTCCGGCAGCATTCCGGCGGGACTTGTCCCGGGACGCCCAAGCATTGATGTTGGCGGATATCGGGGCGCGCTGGGCGAGGCTGTCTTTGCAGACCTGGACCCGGTGAGCGAAAGCATTGGAATTCGGGTGGACGCGCTGGCGGGATTCCCGCTCCTAAGCCGAATGGTTACGCACATCGATCTGAACTCGGGGCGGATGCGGATGGAGCCCCGGCAGCGGCGGTAAGGCGCCGTTCTTGTCTCTGGGGATTGCGGTGCGGCAATAACAAAACGGGCGAGCCCCGCGAGGCCCGCCCGGTTCCGCCCGCACGGGGCGAAAAGGGACAGAGTTACTTCAATCCCATACAGTTGGCGTAGTAGGTGACCACGGCCGGCCAGTCAGAGAAAATCCCGAGAATCCTGACTTCCTGCGCCAGCACGTCGAGCGCTTTGTACATGTCGCCGTCGCTCTTGATCGCCGTGCCCTTCGGGTCGAACTGATAGTACCAACCACCGCCAGCCGCGCCCGTCCGCAAGTCGGACCGCTCAAAGGTCCATGTGATCATGTCGAGCCCTGCATTCTTGATGTCGATCGCGTATTGGGAGGGGACCACGTTGCCCTTGCCGTCCACGGACAGAAGCGCCCACATCGGCGGCGCGAAGATCCGCACCCCCTTGGACCGGATGTCGGCGAGTTGCGCCACCGTGAGCCGCGGAAACGGTGGATTGGACGTCGGGTCTATGCTGTCGAGATAAACAGCCTGCCTGCCGAACTCCGGCTCGTTGCGGATCCAGTACAGCACGTCGTCGAGGTTGAACGATTGCGCCCACACATCCTTCGGGCTGACGCCGGCCGCCTTGAACTCATCGATCATCTTCTGCGCGTAGCGGGCCTGACTACCGAACACCTGAGTGATCCGGTCCGGATTGCCGGCCTTCAGCTCTGGCGTGTGCTTCACTCCGAGGCGCTTGTTGAGTTCGATGCTTTCGCGAAGCGTGAGCAGGTTCGCACGGCTCGTGTAGAGATCGGTGCGCCAGTTGGCGGTGCCGCCGAGATAACTGCGCGGCGTGGTGGCGCTCGGACTCGCGGCGTCCATCTTGCCCGTGAGGGTCTTGTACTCGCTGAGCGTCACATCGCTCGTGCAGCAGTTGGGGCGCGAAACGGGGCCGCTCCAGGGCACGGAGCAGGCCTGATTGAGCAGCGTCCCGACGATATTCGTTGTTGTGTGCAGGTCGCACTCGCTGTGGCGGCACACCAGTTGGCCGTCTTTGGTGAACGACACGTCGCACTCTACGATTCCCGCGCCCATGCGAGCCCCGGCCTCGTAGGCAACATCGGTATGTTCGGGAAACTGGAGCGGCGCACCGCGGTGGGCGATCGAGAAGTCACTTTTCGCAAACGGACCCTCTTTGCAGCCCATCAGCTTGTCCTTGAGCCCTCCTGGCGCCATCCCCTCCACGAGGTAGAGGGGGCGCGGACCCAGCTCGACTTTAGGGCCGTTCTGGGCGAGAGCCATAGGGAACGATGTCGCGGAGATGGCGGCGACCACGAGGGCCGAGATCGAATTTCGCATGGATTCCTTATCTTTCGGGCGGATTGTAGTGTCTGCCCAGAGCCAAATATAGAGGCCGCGCGTGAATCGCCGATGACGGACCCATTGCAGGGTCCGTAACCTGGACTCGCGGGCTGTTCGCGGTTGCGTCATTCATCGACATTTCACCGGGCTGCAAGCTTGTTGGAGTACAGTTCCGATAGCTTCGGAATAGAACAGATCCACCGAGATTTGTTTGAAAAAAGATGACCACCGTCCGATCCGTCTTCGAAAGCCTTGCCCGGAGTCCGGGCGAACTATTGGTCCGCCGCTGGAACTGGAAAGCGGCCGTTTCCAGTTCATTGGTCCGTTCGCTTCTTTTTTTCGCCGTGAACCTCACGGCCGGCTTCGCGGCAGCCGTTGGAGCGATGCTCACTGAGTTCGCTTATAGAGCCATCAGCGCCGGATTCTACGGCGCGCTCACACAGTCGTTTCGCAAAGTGGAGCCGCGTTGGCAGGGCGCCGCCGCGGCGACGTTCGTACTGGTCACTCTCAGCCACTCGGTCGAGTTCGGTATCCACTGGGCGCGCGGTACGCCGAACCTGGTCGGCAGCATCGCCGCTTCCTGCGCCTTGACCGCGATGTCCACGCTGTTCAACCTCCATGCCATGCGCAACGGAGTGCTGGTCACCGGAGGTGAGGGCTATGGGTTTTGGGAGGACATCCGGATGCTCCCCGGAGTGATCGCCAGCATTCTGCCGCGAGGCTTCTCGCAGATACGATGACCACCCTCCATATCACCAACGCCTGGCACCCGCGGTCGGGTGGCATTCGAACTTTCTATAGGGCGCTGCTTGATGCCGCCAATGCCAGGGGCCATTCCATCCGGCTGGTGGTGCCCGCCCAGTCCTCTTGCGTCGAGGAGGTGGGCCGCTTCGGACGCATCTATCATGTGGAAGCTCCGCGCGCCCCGTTCAGTCCCAGCTACCGGATTCTCTACCCGCACCGGGCCCTGGCGCCCGGTGGCGCCGTCCATCGCATCCTGCGCGACGAGAACCCGGACCTGGTGGAGATCTGCGATAAGTTCACGATGACCTACCTCGGCGGACTGCTGCGAGTGGGCCGCGTGCCCGGAATCGGCTCGCGCCCCGCCATAGTCGCGCTCAGTTGCGAGCGCCTCGACCGAACCGTGCAAA